>CAVKVO010000005.1:0-26466 GCA_963659575.1 Prevotella sp. CAG:1031 | reverse complement strand
CGGGCTATGTGACCGATGAAAGAGACGAAAACAGCCAAAAAGATGAGCCGTCAAGGTATAGAACACGAATGTACATTATCAAAATCGTACCAAGTTATTTTTTAACGGTTACTTAGCACGAATGATACGGCGGGGGCGCCGTACCTCCTACATTGTGGCATTTTAGCTAGGGCGCAGCGCCTACTACAGCCTTCCCTTGTCGCATCTTTATCGTATCTCTTTCCTTGTTCTTTGAATGAAGATTCCTTCAAAACATTTGGGAGTTACATCAGAAAACCATATTTTTGCGTTCGGAGGACAATTTTTGTGTTGTGATTATGAATACAGTACTGTTGGATACGCAGACTTATCGAGAGGTTGAAGCCTTTGCCAAGCGGAATAATACAGACGTGGCAGAAGTTGTAAGGACTTCTGTACTGATATTCTTGGACAAAGTCAAACATTCCGGTGATACAGCCAAAACTCTAAAATATGAGCTTCCTGAACATCTTAAACAGATGCGAGGTATATTGGCGGGAGTGGAAGACACGAATGATGAGAGATTAAATTATTTATTGGAAAAATATAAATGATGAAAGTCTTTCTCGACACGAATGTCATTTTGGACTATTACCTCAACAGGACAGGGGCTGATGTGGCGGAAACTATTCTGGCACTTGGCTATGGCAAGGCTTGTGAAGTGTATGTTTCGGCCTTGACTTTTTCGAATATCGCCTATATAGTAATGTTCAAAAAATAACTTGCGCAAGTTTGTGGAATACCTCAATACCTGTTCCTATGTCTGACAATCCCTGTCTTTTTGCCGTTTTTGCGACTTCTTTTCAGTCACATAGCTCGCTATGCTCCTTCAAAGAAGTCGGCAAAACCGCCTAAAAATACAGGGCAAACTTGCGCAACTTATTTTTTTTACATTACATAACTCGAAAGAAGTTTCCTGGAGAGGAAATATATTGTGTGCTGAGTACATTGTTGGAATTTGCAGAAGTGTCGCCTGTGGATGCTTCGACAGTGCATAGGGCAGTAGATTTGCGTGCAAAGGACTTTGAAGATGCCATACAGTACTGTTCTGCCATGGCAATAGATGCCGACTGTGTAGTGACGAGTAATGTGAAAGATTTCCTTTTCTCCGAAATACCTGTATATAAGCCGGATGAATTTTTGGAAGAAGTTGTCAATAAAGGGCAATGCTGAATAGTGGACAGTATGCTCTTTTCAAACGAATAAAAATCACTGCCATGTCCTCTTAACATATAGGATTTATTGCCGCCAAAACCAAAGTGTATCTTTAACACTATTTAAGGGCTATACTTAGCATCATTTGTGTTTTCTTTCGTATTTTTGCATTGCGGACAAAAAAGAAAGGGTGCGTGGCAAATTTGAAAGTTACCCGAAGGCGGTGACGCTCTTGTCCAGATATACTCTATATATAAGTTCGCGTACATTAAACTATTAACTATTCACCACTCGGGGTTTCGTGCTGACCACACGGATTGTAACGCCCCGGACTAAAAACCGACCGAAGACTACTACCACTTCCGGGTGATGCTCCTTTCGGCAGCAACAATCGGGGGTGCGTATGTGCAGATATCATTAAGATACTCTACTAACTTACTTTAATTTAATAACAACACTTATGAGAATTTCAAAACTACTCGTTTCTGGCGCGTTGCTATTTGGATTTAGCGGCGTCCATGCGGCTGTGGTTGACGGTGTGAGGCAGAAGCCTGTACCCCAGAAGACCACATTCCAGTATGGAGAGGCGTTTTACCTCTACAATGTTGGTACAAAGCAGTACTACTGCGGAGCCAACGACTGGAGTACCCGCGCTTCGGTTTCCGATGAGGGATGGCAGGTGAAGATTGCCAAGTTCATCGGCGAAGGAGAATCTGAATGGGATGGCAAGACAGTTATCCTTACCGACTCCGTTCTGCAAGGAAGCTTCAAAGGCAAATGGCTTAAAGGCTGGTTCACCACATCACAGGATGCAACAACCAGTTCAAACTACTTGGACGGTGGTCTTTACACCGACTGGAACAATCAGGTTGATACCTTGTGGACAATCAACTTGCTCGAAAATGACATCGTGCGCCTTGGTGCAAGTGAGCGCAATGACGACTATTTGGCAGACAGCGTTAAGGTGAATCCGTCATTCGTCGGCGTTGACCAGGCTCTTGACAACGGAGCAAATACCCGTCTGTGGGCGTTCCTTGATCCTAGCGTTGCCACCAACTGCGTTGACTGGTATGCCGTTTCACTCGACGAATATACTGCCAACCAGGAGGCCATAAAGGTATATGACGTGGCTCAGGAGCTGTATGCTTTGATAACAGAAGCTAAGGGCAAGGGCGTTGACGTTACTGTATGGACTGCAGTATATGAAAATGAGGAAGCTACCACAGAGCAGCTGAAGACTGCCATGGCAGAGGTTAAGACAGCCATTCAGAAGGCTGACGAGGCCAATGTGGATGTTAACAATCCTATTGACAAGACAAACCTCATTACCAATCCCGACTATGCCAGCGCAGCTAACACAGGATGGTCTGGCACAACTCCCGCATTCGGTTATGGTGCAGCAGAGTTCTACAACAAGACCTACAACGCATATCAGAAGATTGGCGAAGCATCCAACGGTGTGTATGCCCTCAGTCTGAACGCATTCTACCGCGCAGGTTCTGTCGCAGCCTCTTATGAGAACTTCAACAATGGTACAAATGACCTCGCACAGCTCTATGCAGTTGCCGGTGAAGATACCTTGACCACTTCTATCATGAACATCTTCCAGGATGCACGTGACAGCAAGCTCGGCACAGGAACAGAGCGCAACGAAAAGGGTGCTGACTCCAGCGAAGGTGTTGCTTTCGTGCCTAACAACATGCAGGCTGCTTCGGCTTACTTCGAGGATGGACGCTATAAGGACAACATCGTGTTCTTCGGCGTTGACGACAATCAGTTCACCATCGGTCTGTCTAAGACTACTACACTCGACACCGACTGGACTCTCTTCGACAACTGGAAGCTGACCTACTACGGAAACTCTCCAGCCGCATTCCAGAAGTGGCAGGCTCAGGTGTTGGCCGACGCTTACGACGCTACTATCATTCCTGAAGGTACACTGATGACCAATGGCGCAGTTGACGCTTACAATGCGGTGAAGAACGGTTTGTCTACACCGAGCACCAAGGCTGAGGTGATGGCCAACATCAAGGCTCTGAACGAAGCAGCTGACGCTCTCAAGGCAAACATCGCCGCATGGGCAGCCTACAAGGCCGCTGTGGTTGCTGCACAGGCTACAATCGACGATGAAGACATTGCTGAGGGTGATCTTAGGACAGCTCTTGACGATTTGGTATATGAGTCAGACGATGACTTTGAAGACTTGGTTCTGACCACCGAAGAGGTGATTGCAAAGACAGAAACACTGCTTGCCGCCAATGACAACTGTATCAAGAACAGCATCAAGGTTGGTTCCGACGTTACAGACAAGTTCCTCGTGAACGCACGCTATGAGGAAGGCACAAAGGGATGGAACGGTAGTCCTACCGTGAACGGACCGAAAGACAACAAGTGCGCTGAGAAGTACAACACTGCATTTGATGTTTATCAGGAAGTGAAAGACGCTCCTGTCGGTGTTTACTCAATCTCTCTTCAGGGCTTCTATCGTCCGGGTGACAACTCTGTGGCTTGGCCTATATACAAGGCTAACAACTTTGCGTGGACAAAGTCAACCTCTATCTGCGTATATGTGAACAACAACAGCAACCCGCTGAAGAACATCTACGACGAAGAGGTAAAGAAGGGTGAACTCTTCCAGACTACAGACCTTGTAGGTCCCGCTCCGTTTGAGGCTGAAAAAGATGAAGTGACACAGGATTCTGTATGGTTCGTCAACGACATGACCAACGCCGGTATCGCATTCTCTAACGGAATGTACACCAGCACCGCCTTCGGTCTCGTGGCTAAGGCCGGTGATGTGCTCCGCATCGGTATCAAGGGTGAGCTTGACAACACCAACCAGTGGATTTGCTGGGACAACTTCAAGATGGTATTCCAGGGCTTTAAGGCCGACATCATCAAGCCTGAACTGGAGAAAGCCATTGCAAACGCAAAGACATTCCTGAAGGACGACGGCACGACTCCTGTTTCTAACATGAGCAAGACCGCTTACGACGAGTTGACCGCTGCTCTCAGCGCAGGCAACGAAGCTGTAGGTGGTGAGGATGGCAAGGCAATGTTCGCTGCTCTCTCTGCTCTCTATGAAAGCATCGAGAGTGCTAACGCTTCAATCAAGGCTTGCGAAGAACTGGTTGAACTTGCTGAAAGCATGAACAACCTCGCAATGTCTGGTGACTGCCCCGCTTCTGAAGCTGACAAGTCTAAGGCTATCGCCCTCTATACGGATATTATGGGTGGTATCGAGGAAACAAGCTTGACCGACGAGCAGATTGCTGACTATACTACTAAGGTTAAGGAAATGACCGTAACTCTCAAGATACCTGCTGGAGAGGCTACAGACGACAATCCTCAGGATCTCACTTCTCTCATCGCTACTCCTGGCTTCGAGGATGCTGAAGGCAACAACTCTACTGCCGGATGGACAGGCGCAACAGGTAGCTTCGGTAACAACGATACTCAGAAGGCAGCTCTGCTCTATGAGTACTACGAGAAGACAGACGTTGACATGTATCAGGACATCGTTGGTCTGCCCAACGGAACCTATGAGGTATCGGCAAGCGCATTCTGCCGCTTGGGTGGTGCAGCTGCTGACGCAGAGGCTTACACAGCTAACCCCGACACTCTGAGCAACGCTCTGCTCTATGCAGTTTCTGCTGACAATGAAATGAACGCAGTGGGCATCAAGCCTATCTCTGCTGGTGCTTTGGAAGAGTCTATCGGCTCTGGCTCTGAAAGCGATGTCACCATCAACGGTGTATCAATGAAGGTGCCTAACGATATGGTTTCAGCTAACGCTTACTTCCAGATTGGCAAGTATGTCAACACTGTTACCGTGAAGGTTACCGACAAGACTCTGCGCATCGGTCTCCGCAAGGACACCAAGGTTAGCACTGACTGGCTCATCATCGACAACTTCAAGCTGACATACTTCGGCGAGAACAGCGAGAAGAAGCCGAGCGGCGATCCGACAGGTATCGAGACTATTGGCAACAACACCGCAAAGGTGGCCAAGGTTGAATACTACGGCGTGAACGGTGTGCGCAACGCAACACTCGTGAAGGGTATCAACATCATGAAGACCACTATGGCCGACGGCACAGTGGTTGTCAACAAAGTCATGGTGAAGTAAACCTCCTAAAAAGGTTTCCGGCTGAAACCGTCGCAAGGCGCATGGTTTCAGCGGGAAACCTAACCCTCAGGAACGGAGATGGGGCTGACAAGACCCCATCTCCGGTTCCTTGCTTATTATCAACGAACATTTATTATCAACAAACATTACGACATATGAAGACCACAAGAAGAGCTATCTGCTTGTCTTGCCTTTTTGCAACGACACTGGCTGCGCAGGCCCAGGTGGTGATGAACATTGACGCCACACAGCGCGGCCCGCTGATAGGCAACCACCACTACGGACTCTTTTTCGAGGAGATAAACCATGCCGGTGAGGGTGGACTCTATGCCGAACTGGTCAAGAACCGCAACTTCGCTGAAGGACTGGACAGTTGGACAGCCTATGGCAATGCGGAACTGTCGTTGATAACAAGCAAACTCTTGAATACCGTACAGAAGAATGCCCTTGACATCAATACCGAAGGAGCGACATCCACGAATATGAAGGGTGCTGCCAACGCCGGATTCTGGGGCATGAATATCGTGAAAGACTCTACCTACCAACTTTCATTCTACGCAAAAGGAAACGTCTCTTATAAAGGCAATGTTGTGGCCAGACTGTTGAGCAACGACGGAAGCACCGTTATCGGCGAAGCCAAAGTAGAAGGAACAATCACACCAAACGCATGGAACAAGCTGACCGCTACCATCAAGGCTACCGGTAGCGACAAGAAAGGACAGCTATTGCTGCTTACGGGCATCAGTGGCCATCTTTATGTGGATGTTGTGTCTCTGTTTCCCTATACTTGGAAGAACAGAAAGAACGGACTGCGCCCAGACTTGGCACAGCTTCTCGCTGACACGAAACCTTCGTTTCTCCGTTTCCCCGGCGGATGCTATGTGGAAGGTACTGGTTCATACGACAATACATTCCAGTGGAAGAAGACAATCGGCCCGATTGAAGAACGCCCGGGCCACACCAACAGCAACTGGGGCTACTGGTCGAGCGACGGTTTGGGCTTTGACGAATATCTCCAGATGTGCGAAGACCTTGGAGCCGCGCCGCTGTTTGTGGTGAACGTGGGCTTGGGTCACGGCTACACCTTTACTCTTGAAGAAACCAAAACCTTGGTGCAGGACGCTCTCGACGCGATAGAATATGCCAACGGCGATGCCTCTACAACATGGGGAGCCAAGCGTGTGGCCAACGGACATCCAGAACCATACAACCTGAAGTTCATCGAAATAGGTAACGAGAACTATCAGGCTGACGCAAACGCACAGAGCAAGGACTACGCCGAGCGTTACTATATGTTCTACAAAGCCATCAAGGAGAAGTATCCCGAAATAATTACGATAGGCAATGTGGAAGCTTGGGGCACTGACAACCCCTCTTGGCGCAACGACTATCCCGTGGAAATCGTTGATGAGCACTACTACAGAAGCTACGCATGGATGCGCTCCAACTACAACAAGTATGACAACTATCCACGCGGCATAAAGGTATACAACGGTGAGTACGCCGCCAACTCTGCCGACACATACGGCAAGTACGGCAACATGAACAGTGCCTTGGGCGAAGCCGTCTATATGATGGGCATGGAGCGCAACAGCGACGTGTGCGTGATGGCATCGTTCGCTCCCATCTTCACCCACGAGTCGAACCCGTTGTGGGCTTACGACATGATTCACTTCAATTCGTCCAATAACTTCGTTACTCCGTCATATTATGTGCAGAAGATGATGAGCCAGAACCTTGGCAAGCAGAATCTGCTGTGGACGGAAAGCGGCAACACAGTGACGGCTTCGGCAGACGTGCAGGTGGGACTCGGCTCATGGCAGACACAGGTGGTTTACGACGACGTTGAAATCACCGACCTCCAGGGCAACACCATAGCCAAGGAAGACTTTGCTGACGGACTCGGACTGCTTACTCCCGTAAACGGAACGTGGGCTGTGAGCGACGGCGAAGCTACGCAATCTGCCAACAGCGACAACTGCACTGCCTACATCAATACTGCAATCGCCGGAGGACAGTATATATATAAGGTACGTGCCAAGAAGACCGGAGGCAACGAAGGCTTCCTTATCATGTTCAACAGAACTGGCGAGAAGGACTACACATGGTGGAACCTCGGCGGTTGGGGCAACACCAAGCACGGTGTGGAAAACTGTGTAGGTGGCGGCAAGACAACCTTGGCCACGGCTTCCGGTTCGATAGAACTTAACCGCTGGTATGACATAGAGATAAAGGTGGACGGTGCGCAGGTGACATGCTCGCTCGACGGTACGCAGATTCACCAGTTCTCACTTCCCACAGAGCGTGCTCTCTACCAGAGCGTGCAGATTGACGAACAGTCGGGCGAACTGATACTGAAAGTGGCCAACCCCAACTCATCGGCACAGCAGCTTAACTTGAACGTCAAGGGTATGACGCTCGGCGATGCGCAGTTGACTCGTCTGTCGTCTCCCGAAGGAACTGACGAGAACACCATGGACGAACCCGGTAAGGTGAAGCCCGTTGAGGAGACAGTAGCAGCTAACCAACTGAACAATATCACCATTCCGGCTTATTCGCTGAACATCTATCGCATAAAGGCCAGCGACATTGCAGCCGACCAGACCGTGGCATATAAGGCATACGAGGAAGAGGATGCCAACAAGTACGGCTATCTGTATGCCCACATGCACACCACAAAGGAAATCACCTGCTTCGCCTTGAGCAAGAACGGCAACTACTGGCGCGACCTCTTTGACAGTGGCGAGGCGTTCAGCACTGCTAAATACACTACGACTGGCGGTATGCGCGACGCCTTTGCGTGCCGCAGTCAGAAAGGAAACTTCCTGTTGGCGGGAACCGACATGACCTCACGCCTTGGCTGGACAAGCAACCACCGCATGACATTCATGCACTCCAACGACCTCGTGCATTGGGACAAGATGGTGAGCATAGACCTTGAGTCGGAGGAAAACCTCAAGGCTCTTGGACTGAGCAGTGCCGACGACATGAAGGCTGCGTGGGCTCCGCAGATTATTTTTGACCCGACCACACAGAAGTACATGGCCTATTACAGCGTAGGTTTTCCAGACCGTCACCGCATATATTATTCGTTGTTTGACGAAGACCTCACCGGATGGACTGAACCCCGCTTGCTTTTCGACCCCGGATTTGACGTTATCGATGCCGACATCGTGTGGAATGACGTTGACCAGCGCTATCAAATGGTGTTCAAACGCGAGGGCGACCGCGCCCTGAGCATGGCCACGGCTACGAGCCTTGTGCCGTCAGGCGACCAGACCACAGGCAGTTGCCAGTGGACATTGGTGGACGGTTTCGGTGTGGACGAGAGCGGTCAGAGCATTGAAGCCCCGAGCCAGTTTCGCTACATCGGCCGCAATACATGGAAGTTGGCCTACCAGAAATACAGCGGAGGCTACAACTACCGACTGATGGACCTGGACGAACACGGCCTTAATCCGTCTAACCGTATGGACATGGTGGGCAATGTGAGTCCACAGCACGGTTCTTTCCTCAAACTCACCGAGCGCGAATACAATTACCTGGAGACATGGGAACAGGTGGTGAACAAGTTGGAACAGGTGAAGACGATGTACAATGTGACATCCGACAAGCTGTATAAAGAGGCTATGGACAAGGCCGAAAGCGCCATAAACACAGACGGCGGAAGCTTTGAGGCCAACGAAAAGGCCATGACCGAGGCTCTGCAAGCCGTAGAGAACGCACTGGCCAACGGCACTGACTACCGCACTTTTCTCTTGGAACAGGTAAAGGCTGGCAAAGCGGTTGACCTGACACAATTGATTGTAAACGCTGACTTCTCAAACGGCGGTACCGGATGGACGCAAAGTACAGGCAATTTCACCAACGCCAACGGCAATGTGGCCGAATACTGGAACACCAATTTTGATTTTTACCAAACCATCAGCTCGCTTCCCAAAGGCGAATATGAACTGGGAGTGCAGTCGTTTTTCCGTATGAGCGACATAAACACGGCCATGTCGGCACACAACGCTGGAACGGAAAAACTGAACGCCATCCTGTATGCCAACGAAAACGAGAAGCCGGTGATGAGTCTTTATGACGATACCATAACACGATATGAACAGAGTCCGTACAGTTATCCGAACAATGTGACGGATGCCAACGCCGCATTCAACGACTACGGACTGTACGCCAACGCACTGCGCTTCACGCTGGACAAGGAGTCAGACCTCAAGTTCGGCATACGCAAAACGGAATGGAACTATAGCGACTGGTGTTGCTTCGACAACTTCACGTTGCGTTTCCTTGGCTCTTCGTCGTCGGTTGCATCTGTGAAGACCAACCAGAAAAAAGGCGGCAAATGGTACAACCTGCAAGGGCAGGAAGTGAAAGAGAACCACGCCAAGAGAGGCATTTACCTGCACGGCGGGCAAAAGGTGGTGCGCTGAAAAAGAAGGACTGGAGAGAGTGAAGCTGCCTGACAAGATGATTTTGCAGCTCGGACATACCGCTCCTTATCCTTTGGTAATGTGAAAAGAATTAAACTTGCTCAAGTTGTTTTTTGAACATTACAAACCTAAAACTAATAACGAGAAACTAACAATTAACAACTAATAACATGAATTCTGAAACGGTAAGACATTGGGGAGTAAAGCCTCTGCTTGCTGCGACACTAATGGCGGGGACTGCGGCCATGCTACAGTCTTGTAAGGACGATATCCTTACTGGACAACCGGGATGGCTTGGCAACTCTATCTATGAAAGGTTGCAAGAGGAAGGCGGTTACAACTACACGCTCAAGTTGATAGACGACTTGGGCTATCATGACGTGATTTCGAAGACTGGTTCAAAGACCTTGTTTGTGGCAGACGATGCTGCGTATGAGAACTGGTTTACGACAAACGCATGGGGAGTGAAGAACTATGACGGTTTGTCAACAGCCCAGAAAAAGCTGTTGCTCAACGGGTCAATGGTAAATAACGCATATCTTATCGAACTGCTTTCCAACGTGAGCGGCAATCCGCCCGAGACAGGCAAGTGCATGAGGCGCGAAACCGCCAGTTCGTATCTTGACTCCGTTTATGTGATCAAACCGGAGGATATGCCCAACACAACCTATTGGAGCAAGTACAAAAATGCCGACCGTTCGTTGGTATTGTTGAAAGACAACACCTCGCAGCCGATGATACACCTGTTGCCGGCCTACATGAAACTGAACAAGATTACCGACAACGACGTGAAAATCCTCACCAACGGAGAGGCACAGTCCGCAGCCGAGGCATATATCAACGGCAAGAAGGTAGTTGAGCGCGACATCACCTGCAAAAACGGTTATCTGCATAAGGTAGAAGGAGTGGTGGAACCTGCCACCAACATGGCCGACGTGTTGCGCCAGAAGCCGGAAACAAAGACTTGGTCAACGCTGCTTGACCGTTTCAGCGCACCTTATTATGATGAAGCCGCAACGAAGGAATACAACCGTCTTTACGATAAGAACGATTCCGTATACGTACTTCGCTATTTCAGCGACTGGGCAAAAGGCGGAAAGCTGACAGGCGACCCCGACGGCAAGGCTGTTAAGGCTACTCTCGCTTTCGACCCGGGTTGGAACCAGTATATGTACAGCAACACCATGGGCTACGACCTGCACTATGATGCCGCTGCCATGATTGTTCCGAACGAGGAAGTCCTGGCTAGGTGGTGGGATGCTTCTGCCCTGAAGCGTCACTACGGTGTTTGGGACAGCGTGCCAGACCTTGTGCTTTCCAAACTGTTGCGCAACAACATGATTGACAACTTCTCTGAGAAGGTGCCGTCAAAGTTTGAAAACATCCTCAACGATGCAAAGGTCAAGATGGGCATAACCCCGGAGAACATCCAGAAGTGCTACATGGCTTGCAACGGTGTGGTTTATGTGGTTGACAAAGTGTTCGCTCCGAGTGCATATTCATCGGTGTCGTTCCCTGCCTTGATTGACCAGGACAACTTCAGCGTTATCTATGAAGCCATCGACGAGTTGGAGTTTGACCCGTATCTCGGTTCAATGGACTCCAAATACGGTTTGCTGTTGCCCACCAACAAGGCTCTGGAGCACTATATTGACCCCATCAACTACGGCGAAACCGACAAGAGTTTCATCAAGTTCATGTATGATCCGGAAGTGGAAAGTGGCATCAAGATCAAGGCTGAGCGTTATAAGCTCACCTATAATTCAGATGGCACTCCCAATTTCGACGAGTCAACGAGACTGTTGTCAAAGGTTAGTGAGGACGTGATAAAGAACCGTTTGGAGGATCTGCTCAACCAGTGCATCATCGTTTTGGATGCCGATGCAAGCGACGTGGCCAACAAGGTGACAGCCATTGACGGTCAGCACACCTATTATAAGACAAAGGGCGGAAGCATTCTCAAGGCAGTGCCCAGTGGCGACGGCATCACGTTCCAAGGCGGTTTGCAGATGGAGCACGGTATGACCATTGACGTGCCCCAAAACGACATCATGACCCAGGAGAACGGTTGGGCATATCAGGCATCTTCAATGCCCTTCGGTTCGTCGCAGACCGTTTACAGTCTGTTGAAGGAAAAGAATCAGTTCAAGAATTTCCTGTCATTGCTTGAAGGCAGCGACCCTGACTCAACCTCTTCCAGCTTGCTCGTCAACTCACTTAGCAAAGACAAGTACACTTGTACCAATGCAGATGGCGGCAACCTCAACATGAGACTGTTCGACAACTACAACTACACTGTGTATGTTCCGGGCAACGACGCTATACAGAAACTGATAGACGACGGTTATCTTCCCACTTGGGACGACTTTGACACATACCGCGAATTGAAGGAAAATGCGTCTGTCGGCACCGAAGAATACAACCGCTACAATTATGCCTGCTATATAATAAAGAAGCGCATAATGGACTTCGTACGCTATCATGTACAGGACAACTCCGTAATAATCGGTGGTCAGGCCGTGTCAAGCACAGCCTATGAGTCAATGCTCCGCAACCCCGTGACCAACCGTTACTACTCTCTTACGGTAAGTTCAGACAACAGTGGACTTTCTGTCACTGACGTGAGCGGCAACACCCGTCATGTGGTCAAGACCAACGGTCTGTACAACCAGATATGCCGCGAATACTGGTTGAGCGGAAACCGCAAGCAGAAGCAATACACACGTACCATCTATCAGGCTTCTGACGCTGTGGTACACCTTATTGACGCTCCGCTGTACTATGGTAAACTCACCAAGTGGAAGACCGAAATCGACAACTGGAAGGACGAAACCAATAAGTAACCATGATTATGAAAAAGGAAACAAAATATACCGCAAAGCTCCGCATCTTCGTATGGACTATGTTGATGCTGGTTGCGACAGTTGCTTCGGCGCAGATTTCGTCAATCCGAGGTACGCTGAGCGATGACATGGGGCCGCTAATGGGAGCCACGGTCTGTGAAATAGACGCCACAGGACGTATCATAGAAAGTGCAATAACCGACTTTGACGGAAACTTCACCATGAAGGTCCGCAACGTCAAGGACAAGCTGCGCTTCAGCTATGTAGGTTTGAAGAGCAAGACCATGCCCATCACCAAAACCGTTTATAACGTAAAACTGGAGTCGGCCACCGTCATCAAGGAGGTCGTCGTGAAGTCCAAGCGCCGTATGCAAGGCAACAACCTGCCTATACCGCAAAGGGAAGTGTCGTATGCCACCCAGACAATCTCCATGAAAGAGTTTGAGGGACTCGGCATCACTTCTGTGGACGAAGCCCTTCAGGGTCGTATCGCCGGTCTTGACATTCTTTCCAATTCCGGTGACCTCGGTGCCGGTTCTACCATGCGTCTGCGTGGTTCGGCCTCACTCTCCACTCTTACCGACGCCAATCCTCTGATTGTGGTCGACGGAAACATCAGAAGTGTCGACCTCTCCAACTTCGATATGGCAGGTGCAAACAACGAAAAGTTTGCCGAACTGCTCAACATCAACCCTGAGGACATCGCCAGCATCACCGTGCTGAAGGATGCTGCCGCTTCGGCCATCTATGGTAGCCAGGGAGGTAACGGTGTTATCGAGCTGACCACCAAGCGTGGTGCAAAAGGTCCGGCACGTGTGAGCTATTCGTTGAAACTCACCGGAACTTACCAGCCCAAGGGTTATGACCTGTTGAGCGGTGACGACTACACCATGTTGCTCAAGGAGTCATACTTCAATCCGCAGCAGAGCGATGCTGCCAGCAACATCCGTGAGTTGAACTACGACAAGACTTTCTCTGAGTACGAGCAGTACAACAACAACACCGACTGGCGTGACGCCGTTACCCAGTGGGGTCTGCGCCAGAACCACTACGTGTCAGTGTCGGGAGGTGGTGAGAAAGCCTCGTTCCGTATCGGTGGTGGTTTCGACCATGAAACCGGATCCATAATCAAGCAGAAGCTCCAGCGCTTCTCTACCCGTGTGGCCCTTGACTACAACGTCAGCCAGCGTATCCGCGTGTCAACCAACTTCGCGTTGACCTACACCAAGAACGATTTGAACAGCGACGGACTCCTTAGTCTTGCCATGAAGAAGATGCCAAACATGAGCATCTACGAGCAGGACCCCACCACAGGAGCCAACACTGGTCGTTACTACCAGATGCTTCAGAGCGCATCCAGCGTGTTCGACAACAACCAGAAAAACTATGTCAACCCTGTGGCAAGTGCAAACTTGGCTAAGAATCAGCGTCGCACCTACGACCTGTCTCCGGAGTTGATCATCAAGTATCAGCTGTTGGGCATGGACGAAGACCACTGGCAGTTGAACTGGCAGGGCAGCATGTATATGAATGTGTTCAATCAGTATGACGACACATTCTATCCTTCAGAACTCAAGACCGTTTCATGGACCCAGGGTGTCAACACCTCTTCCTCTGGAAGCAGCAAGAGCGTGTCGTTCAACACCAAGCAGACCTTGACCTTGATTCCTTCATTCAAGAACAAAGACCACTCTGCCATGATGATGGGACGCTTCGAATTGACAACAGGTTCGAGCAATGGTTCTTCCACCAGCGGCAAGGGACTTGCGTCCGGCGGTATCGAAACACCTGATGCCGGCGGTTTGATAACAGGTTTGAGCTCTTGGTATTCAGAGTGGCGCTCAATGTATTTCACCTATTCTGCCCACTATGCATACAAAGGTCGCTATGTGTTCGACTTCACTCTCCGTGCCGACGGTACCACAAAGTTCGGTCCGAGCAAGCGTTGGGGCTATTTCCCCGCAGTGTCGGCCAAGTGGATTGTCAGCGACGAGCCGTTCATGAAGCCCACCAAGAAGTGGTTGTCCATGTTGGCCCTGCGTCCCAGCTGGGGTAAGACAGGTCGTCAGCCCAACCAGGACTTCCTCTATGTGAGCACCTACGTGTCGGGCAACAAGTATCTCGACATGACAGCCATGCGTCCGGAGAAGATTCGTCTGACCGACTTGCGTTGGGAGGTGAACAGCAGCTACAACCTCGGTATCGACCTCGGTTTGTTTGAAGACCGTTTGAACCTGTCGTTGGAAGTTTATACCCAGAAGACCTCCGACATCCTTAACGGTGGCTACCGCATTCCGTCAAACACGGGTTACACAACACTGGCCTACCGCAACGGCGGTGCTTTGAGAAACACCGGTTGGGAGTTCCACATCAACACCAACAAACTCGTCAAGGCAGGCAAGTTCACCATGGATGTCAACGCTACATTCAGCAACAACCGCAACGAGATTCTTGAGATGGACAGCTACGTGCTGGAGTCGCTCAACTCTGTATATAAATATGGTAACCGCGAGTGGTTGCAGCGTGTGCAGATTGGCAATCCGTTCGGTGCCATCTACGGTTTCCGCTACAAGGGAGTATACCAGTACAACTACGACACCTTTGCCAACATGAGCGAGGCTGAGCGCAAGCAGTTCATCGCCGACGGCAAGACAGCTCCTGTGGCCATGAACGCCAAAGGAGAGGTCGTTACCGACGCTGACGGCAATCCCGTGAGAATGATGTACAACTACAGCAACGACACTTCTGGTAAGAACTACAAGTTCAACGGTGGTGACGCCATCTATGAGGATGTCAACCACGACGGTAACATCGACGCACTCGACATCGTTTACCTCGGAAGTTCACTGCCAAAACTGAATGGTGGTTTCGGTTTCACCTTCAACTATGGAGCATGGCGCCTCACCACACAGTTCACCTATCGTATAGGCAACAAGATTCTCAACCTTGCACGTCTTGATGCCGAATCCATGATTAGCAACGACAACCAGAGCCAGGCCGTCAACTACCGTTGGCGCAAGGAGGGTGACGTCACCACGATACCCCGTGCCATGTATGGCTCCACCTCTAACTACAACACACTTGTCAGCGACCGCTTTGTGGAGAAGGGCGACTATCTGCGTATGAACTATGCACAGCTCTCTTACGCCATATCCAAGAAGCACCTGAAGTGGATAGGCTTGAACCGCATCAGTATCTATTGCAGTGTGAACAACCCGTTTGTCATCACTCAGTATTCAGGTGTTGACCCCGACATCGTGAACAGCGGCTATGCACCAGCCATGGATACCTCTCAGACACCGCGTACCCGTTCGTACACATTGGGCTTGACGGTAGATTTCTAAATGCCAACCATTCTTGAAAACTCTAAAGAAATGAAGAAAAGATATTATAATATAGCTTGTGCGCTTGCCGCACTTGTCGGTTTCTCTTCATGCTCCGATTTCCTCGAAGTGGAGCCGCGCGACAAGATAATCCTGGACAAGTTCTGGAACGAGCGCGCTGATGTGGAGTCTGTTGTGGCCAGCTGCTACAGTTCGCTCCAGTCGTCGGCCTGCATCAAACGTATGATTATTTGGGGCGAGGCCCGCAGTGAGACCATGGATGCCGGAGACGACATGGACAAGGACGTGAACCTTGAAAACATCTTCAAGGCCAACATCACTTCCACCAATCCCTACACATCGTGGGTTGACTTCTATTATGTGATAAACACCTGCAACACCGTCATCAGGTATGCACCCAGCGTTGCCGCCAAGGATCCCGGCTACACCGAGAGCGAGTTGAAGGCCACCATAGCCGAAGTGTCCGCTCTGCGCGACCTGTGCTATTTCTACCTCATACGCACTTTCCGCGATGTGCCTTACACCACGGAGCCGTATCTTGACGACAACCAGACAATGGACTTGGCTGCAACTCCGTTCAACCAAGTGCTTGACACGTTGATCGCCGACCTGGAGAGTGTCAAGGGCGATGCCGTACACTACTATCCCACCACCAAGACCAACTATCAGACCGGTCGCATCACGAGCACGGCCATCAACGCCATGCTTTGCGAGATGTATCTGTGGAAGCAGGACTATCAGAAGTGCATCGACTATGCCGACGCTGTCATTGACGACATGAAGGCACAGGACGAGAAGAACAGACAGGAGTCTGGCTTCAACGCTGCGGCAGTTGACCAGGAGATGGAGGGCTATCCATTGGTGTCGTCAAGGTATTCCAGCTCGCAGAACTCCTACGGATATAGCTATGGCCAGATTTTCGGCACAGGCAACAGTTCAGAGTCTATCTTCGAGCTTACCTTCGACAAGCAGAACGAGGCCATGCTGGCCAATGGCGCCATTGGCGACTTCTACGGCAACGCCAAAAAGTTGATTGGTTATATTTCGCCGGCCTCTTATGTGGGCAACGACGTTTCGCAGAAACAGTTCAATGTGTTTGCCAACAAGCTTGATGCCCGCTGCTACGGTTCTATATACAGCATGGGAACGACAAACAGCATTGCGAAATACGCCTTTAAGGCAAACACGATTGGTGTTGAAGGTAGCAGTGCTGCTTCGGCAACAGTGACCACTTCCTATATAGGAATGTATCCAGAGGGACAGGTTCGCGCCAACTGGATTGTTTACCGTCTGACCGACATCATGCTGCTCAAGGCAGAGGCTCTCACTCAGCTTATGTCTGACAATGCCGGCGAAAGCATATCCGATGCCGACAAAGCCTATCGCGACCGTGCGTTCCGCCTTGTTGCTGTCATCAACAAGCGTTCGCTCTGCCAGTATCCCCGCAAGGACACTCTTGACCCGAAGTCTTACGCCACCAAGGCCGCTATCGAAAATCTGGTTTATGACGAGCGTCGTCGTGAACTGATGTTCGAGGGCAAACGCTGGTTCGACCTCGTGCGCCGCACTCGCCGCGAGGGCAAGACCGACTATCTGAAGTCGGAGTCGTGCAACAAGTACAGCAGCAACAAGCAACTGGTGGAGAGCAAGCTCAGCCGTATCGACGCCATCTACTGGCCGTACAACTACGACGAGCTGAAAGTCAACAAGAACTTGAAACAGAATCCTGCCTTTGGTTCCGGTCTGAACGACAGCTACGAGTAGTCACAGCTTGTGCTTACAGACCATAAGCAAAGGTTAAAAACATCAGTCTAACAATACTTAAACAGTAAATTAACGATGAAAACATTCAGATATTTGATGCTCGCTGTCTGCTGTCTCGTTTGCGGAGTGAATTTCGTTAGTTGCTCTGACGAACCCGATAGCGACAATTTCTACACCTTCACCGGTGAGATGATGAGCGACTACATAAACAGCCGTGCGCAGTACAAAGACTTCGCCACTGTGGTCAAGCGAGCCAACCTGATGGACTTGCTCTCCACATACGGCCACTACACTTTGTTCCTGCCGTCCGACAGTGCCTTCCAGACCTTCTACAAGAAGCGCGGCATACAGTCGGTTGACGACCTGACCGATGCAGAGTGCGACACCATAGCACGCACCCACTTGGTCAACAACATGTACACCACGATTGAGATGATCGACGGAACGCTTCACACTCCCAACATGAACCGCCGTTACATCCAGATTACCCACGAGAACGACTCTGCCGGCAACTCTGAGGTGTGGCTCAACCGTGTGGCCAAGATCTATTTCGCCACACAGGACGACTCTGTGGAGAACGGTGTGGTGCAGCCCATCAACATGGTGCTGGAAAACACCAACAGCTCCGTTGCACAAATCGTGGAGGAAAACCCCGAGGTTAGCTACTTCTCTGCTGCACTCAAGGCTACCGGACTTGTCGATTCTTTGGAGTATATCAAGGACGACTCCTACGACAAAAACGCTTATTCCACCTACAGCTATACCTCTGACTTCTGGAAAGAGGTGGCTCGTGTGCCGGAAGAGAAGTACAAAGGCTTCACGCTGTTTGTCACGCCCAACAGTGTGCTCACTGAGAAGTACGGCATCAGCGGCGACAAAGACAAAGATGTGTTGGAGCAACTCTACGATTTGGCTTGCTCACTCTATGACCCGTCTTATCCCGACGATGTCAACCAGCCCTATCATGCGTTCAACGCTACGCTGGCCGACGGCACCAATTCGCTTACTCACCGCAAGAACCCGCTCAACCGTTTCGTGGCTTACCACATCGTTACACGCGACGTGAAGGGTTATGACTATCTCACACCGCTCGTGCTCACCCAGAACTACTACAAGGGAGCCATCGGTATCAAGACCGACAAGATGAACCCCAACGACTGGTATGAGACACTGATGCCTCACTCAATGATTAAGTTCGAGCAGCTCACTGTCGTTGGCGACGGTGAAGCCTATCTTGGCGAGACCGGTAAGAAGAACGAGCGCTATGCCAACCGCCGCTATGACGACAGATACAGCATAGAGGGTGCGCGCATCTATCCCACCATACCAAGCCAGTATGTGCAGGATGCTCCCAACGGACGCTACTTCTACATCAGCGACATTCTTGCCTATGACAAGCAGACCCGCGAGGAAGTGCAGAACTGCCGCATCCGTATGGACTTCTCTACAGTGTTCCCCGAAATCATGACACAGGGTATCCGTCTGAACGGCGACCCCACTCAGGACGACAATTCCAGCACGCCTGACTACAACGGCAAGAACGGTTTCAACTACTACTTCCCCAACGGCTATCTCGACGGAGTGACCATGCGCGGCAACTGCTACTTCGTGTATCGCCGTCCCCACTGGAACTTCTGGTCGTATGAAGGCGACGAGTTCAACCTCTTCGGCGACTACGACTTCACCTTCCGCCTTCCGCCGGTGCCCAGCAAGGGAACCTATCAGTTCCGTCTCGGCTTCTGTGCCCTCGACACCCGTGGTGTAGCCCAGATTTACTACGACGGCAAACCGCAGGGCATACCTGTTGATATGCGTAAGCGACTTGACAATGCGTCGATCATGGGTGACCAGTTCACCATTGACGGCAAGGACTATACAAAGTTCACGGAAGAAGAGAAGATAGAAGACCAGAAGTTCCTGAAGAACAAAGGTTGCTATCGTGGTCCCTACGGAGGCTACCACACTCCTGGTGGTACTACCATCAATGAGTTTGTCACCAATCCGCGTACCTTCCGTCGCGTGCTCTGTACGGCAACTATCGATCCGGACGACGGCCAAGACCACTACATCCGCATCCGCTGTACTTCCACCAGCAAGTTGGGTAACAACAACGAGTTTATGATCGACTATCTTGAGATAGTGCCCAAGAGCGTCTATGCCGTTGACGGCGATGGCGAAATGGAAGACGATTTGTAATCCTAAAAAACAAATGTTATGAACAAGACATTCAATCATTATATCAAAGCAGCGGGGCTGGCATTGGCCGCCCTCGCTGTCGGTGCCTGCTCCGACACGTGGGACGACCACTACAACGGAGGCAACGGCGTGCCCGGAAGTGATATTTCCTTGTGGCAGGCCATTGCGTCCAACGACCAGTTGTCCAATTTTGCACGCGTCCTGGACTCCTGCGGCTACAAACCGTCACTGAACGGCAGCCAGGTGTTCACCGTTTTCGCTCCTGTCAACGCCCGTTTCACTGAGACACAGGCCGACAGTGTGATAGCTCTCTACAAGAGCGAGAAGCAGAGCGGCGTAATCACCAAGGACAACAAAGCCATCAAGGAGTTTGTCCAGAACCACATTGCACTGTACAACTATTCTGTGGCTGCAACCGCCAGCGACACGTCCATCGTCATGATGAACGGCAAGTACCTCAAATTGGGTTCCAACCATTTTGCCGGCCAGTCTTTTGACGTAAAGAACCGACTTACCAAAAACGGAATGCTGTTTACGATAGCTAACTCGGCCGGTTACGAACCCAATATCTTTGAGTATCTGAAGCGTGATGCCGACCTGGACAGTCTGGCTTCTTTCCTCTATAGCTACAACAACTATAAGTTCGACCCTGACCAGAGTGTTGCGGGCGAAATTGTGGACGGACAGACCACCTATCTCGACTCAGTGAAGGTGCTGGAAAACGAAGTGCTCTCCAGCTACATCGGCGACATCAACGATGAGGACTCCTCGTTCTTGATGGTTGTGCCCAACAACAGCGAGTGGGAGCGTATGTTGGCACAGTACACTCCGTACTTCAACTACAACAACGCTGTGGAGAAGCGCGACTCTATGCAAAATCTCTACTCCCATCTGTATATCGCAAACGGCACGGTGTTCAGCATGACCACCAACTCAGAACAGTCCCTGCAGGACTCGGCAGTTTCGGTGAATGCCCGTTCCTACAATCTGCGCGAACAGATCTATGGTTTCAAGGGTGCGAAGTACTACGTTTACGACGACCCCAAGCCTTTTGCGCCGGGTGGCGTGTTCTACGGAGCAGAGAAAGTGGAGTGCAGCAACGGTGTGGTATACAAGGTGCCGCAGTGGAACTTGAGTCCTTCACAGACCTTCATGCGCAAGATTTATGTGGAGGCCGAAAACTCCAACTACCGCAAGGAGTATGACGAGGACGCATCTCGTGTGCCGAGCATCGTGAATGTCTCTTCAGACAACAAGTTGTTCTACAACAAACTGTCCCAAAACAGCTACATCGAACTTCTCTCTAAGAACAAGGACAGCAAGCCGTCAGTGACCTATTACATACCCAACGTGCTGTCAAACGTTCCCTATGACATCAAGTTGGTGATGGTTCCTGCCCTTGCCGGCGACACAGCCGCTACCGACGAAGAGCGCAAGAAGCTGCAAGTGGACGTTTATGTGGGCTATCAGAAAATGGACGGCACGGAGTTTTCAGAGAGAAAACTTAGGCGTACGAGGTGTAAGAAAGATGAGGTCGACACGCTTATCGTAGCCGAAAACTACGTGTTCCCCACCTGTTCCTACGGTGTAGACCCGCAGGTGACGTTGAAGATAGTTTCCTCCGGACGTCCGTCCGGTACCGAGAAAGAGGACTTCCAGACCTCTTTGCGTATAGACTGTATCATCCTTGAGCCTAAGGATACGACAAACCAGTAAGTGTTAAACCTAGAATAATTTGACGACTATGAAACGATATATCATTTGGGGAGTCGCGCTGATGACGGCTTTTCCGCTCTGTGTCGCCGCACAGGAAGACGAGACCGAAGGGCAGCAGACCGAATCCTCGGCACGAAAGCTAACCCCCAAGAAGAAAGTTTACGAGACACGTACGGTCAAGGGCCACGTGATTGATGCGGCAACGAAGTCTCCCATTGCAGGTGCCATTGTGAAGGCTGGCGGTGTGGTGGGCTACAGTACGCTGACCGACGACGACGGAAGCTACGAACTCGCAGTGCCCGTGTTCGCCACATCTCTCTATGTGTCATCGCCCGACCATAATGCAGTGAAAGCAGGTCTGGCCAATGGTGAACCGCAAGGCGACATTCTGCTCTACGGCACCAGCTTTGCCGCCGACTATACCGACGTTGAGAATGTGCGCGGCGACAAGCAGGCCACAGGTTTTGCCTACAGCAACGCCGTGAACATCAAGGACGAGGTGCAGAAGCAGCTCGGTGCCTATGCCTACACCACAACCCGCAACGGCACGCCGGGCGTGGGCAGTGTGACCTTCATACAGGGTCTCAACTCGCTCAACGCCAACGCACAGCCTTTGGTGGTGATCGATGGTGTGATAGTTGACCAGCAGTATGGTCGCGAGATGCTGCACGACGGTTTCTACAACGACATTCTGACCAACGTCAACCCTGCCGACATCGAGAAAGTGACGGTAATGCGCAACGGTACTGCCCTCTATGGTGCAAAGGGTGCCAACGGTGTGATACTCATCGACACCCGACGCAACAAGTCAATGGCCACTCGCATCACAGCCAGTCTGTCGGCTGGAGTCACTCTTCTGCCCAAGTACTACGACATGATGAATGCCGACCAGTATCGCAGTTACGCTTCCGAGTTGTTGCGCGGCACGGGAACCAAGAACACCGACTTCAAGTTCCTCAACGCCGATCCTAACTATTATTATTATAAGCAGTATCACAACAACACCGACTGGAAGGACTACGTTTACCACACTGCCATGACGCAGAACTACGGCATCAATGTGGAAGGTGGTGACGCCATTGCCAACTACAACCTGTCGGTGGGCTACACCAATGCTCAAAGCACATTGAAGGACAACGAGATGAACCGTCTGAACATTCGTTTCAATTCAGACATCAGCCTGAGCAACCGTCTCTCTCTGCGCTTCGACGCTTCGTTTGCCAACACCACACGCAACATCCGCGACGACGGTGCTCCCTCCGGTTACGATGAGGGCACTCCCACTGCTCCCTCGTTCCTGGCCTACGTGAAGAGTCCGTTCATGAGTCCGTACAGCTATGGCCGCGGCAAGTTCTCCGATTCACAGTTCGACACTTCTGATGAAAGCTATCTCGATGAGGCTCTTTCGTCGCTGAAGTACAAGAACTACAACTATCGTTTGGGCAACCCCGCTGCTTTCAACGAGTATGCCGACGGTGAGAACAAGAACCACTTTGAAAACTCCATGCTCAACCTGAGCATCACTCCCAAGTATGTCATCAACTCCAATCTTTGGGTAAGCGAGCACTTCAGCTACAATCTGGTCAACACCAACGAGATGTATTACATCCCAATCAATGGTGTGCCCGACTATTATGTGTCAAGCGTGTATGCTTATCGCGAGAATGAGGTGCGCTCACTGGCTTCCAAGCAGAACTCGGTGATGAGCGACACCCGTATCGACTGGAGCAACCGCTACAATGCACACAGCGTTCACGTGTTTGGTGGTGCGCGCATACTGTGGGAAGACTACACATATTCTACTCAGTTGGGCTACAACACAGGTAGCGACAAGACTCCTTACATGAGTGCCACTCTGGCCAACGCCCAGGGTAGCGGTTTGAGCGAGGCTTGGAACACCATGAGCATCTACGCCCAGGGCGAGTACAACTACAAAGGCCGCTACTTCCTCCAGGCCAACCTCACCGCCGACGGTTCGTCTCGCTTCGGTACAGACGCCAACGGTCTGAAGGCTCTGGGTGCAGTGTGGGCCATATTCCCCTCTGTTCAGGCTTCTTGGGTGCTCACCAACGAACCTTGGTTGGCCAACAACCGCTCCATCAACTATCTGCGCTTGACAGCCGGCTATGATGTCAGCGGTAACGACGACATCGACTACTATGCCGCACGCAGCTACTTCCAGGGCAAGTTGTTCATGAACAACATCTCCGGACTCTCTTTCGCCGGCATCGGCAACACCTCTATCCAGTGGGAAACCACCCGTCGCTTCAATGTCGGTCTGGATGCAGGCTTCTTCGACAACCGCATCACTGTTGGTTTCAACTACTTCAAGAGCAAGACCGACAACCTGCTCACCATCCAGTCGCTCGGATTCCTTTCCGGTTTGAAGAACAACTGGGGCAACGGCGGTAAGCTGGAGAACGAAGGTTTCGACGTTTCTGTAAGCGCAAAGGTTCTGGCCACCAAGTCATGGTCATGGCAGGTGGGAGCCAGCGTGGGTCACTACAAGAACAAGATAACCGCACTGCCTGAGGCAAGCGGCTGCATCGACACCGAAGTGTATGGCGCCACAGTCCGCTCACAGGTGGGCCAGGCTGCCAACCTGTTCTATGGCTACAGAACAAAGGGCGTGTTCGCTACAACCGAAGCTGCACGCAGTGCCACCGATCAGGATCCTAACGGACTCTACATCCTGGACGACAACGGTATCACACGCAACTATTTCAAGGCCGGCGACGTTCATTTCGACGATGTTGACGGCAATGGCGAAATCAACGCCAACGACCGTGTCATCATCGGCGACCCCAACCCCGACATCTACGGTAACATCTTCACCACTCTGGCGTGGAAGCGTTTCAAGCTCGACCTGCGTTTCAACTACTCTTTGGGCAACGACATCTACAACTATATGCGTTCGCAGTTGGAAGGCGGTAGCCGTTTCCTCAACCAGACCACAGCCGTGGCCAACCGTTGGCAGGTGGAGGGACAGCAGACAACCATGCCCCGCATCACCTTCAACGACCCGATGGGCAACGCCCGTTTCAGCGACCGCTGGATAGAAGACGGCAGCTACCTCAAGCTGAAGACCGTAACCCTGTCGTACGACCTGCCCCTCACATCGCAGTTCATCCAGGGTCTGCAGTTCTGGGTTCAAGCCAACAACGTGTTCACTCTGACCAAATACCTTGGCACCGACCCCGAATCGGCCATGACCTCGTCTGTCATCGGCCAGGGCATCGACCTCGGACGTGTGCCGCAGAGCACATCTATAGTTGCTGGTGTAAAGATTAACCTGTAAAAACCGTTCAGAATTATGAAAAACAACAATATGTTCAATGATATCAAGCGCGCAGTGGCTGCCCGTTGCAAAGGCGCAATGGCCATGCTGTGCTTGGGTGCGGCGGTGACCGGAGTGACATCTTCGTGTGCCGATTTCTTCGAGCCGGAGTCCGACCGCATCATTTATGCCGACAAAGACCACCTCAACAACGCCACCGACACCATCTATTCCGTTGCCGGAATCTTGGGTAAGCTGCAGGCGTTGGCCGACCGCACCATCCTCCTCGGAGAGGTGCGCGGCGACCTGGTGGACATCAATACCAACACCAGTTCCGACCTCCGCGACGTAGCCCTGTTCAACATCGGCGACAACAACGCCTACAACAGTCCGAGCGACTACTATGCGGTGATCAACAACTGCAACTACTTCATCGCCAAGGCCGACACTGCGCTGAAGAACAACCGCAATGAAAAGATTTTCATGAAGGAGTATGCCGCAGTAAAGGGCATCCGCGCTTGGACCTATCTGCAGTTGGCCATCAACTATGGTTCTGTGCCGTTTGTCACCACGCCCATCCTGACCAAGGAAGAGGCTGAGCGCAACTACGAGCAGAAAGGCATAGCCGACATCTGCGACTGGCTCATCAAGGACATCCAGCCTATGGCCGACGAGGAAATGCCGAGCTATGGCACCATCCGCGGCTTTGACTCGCGCCTTATGTATTTCCCCATCTATCTGATGTTGGGCGAACTCAACCTGTGGGCTGGCCACTACAAGGAGGCTGCGCTTAACTATTACAACTACATCAGCAAGCGCAATGGCAACAACTCATCCTATCCCACTGGCAGCACCTACGGCACCTACTGGAACACCGGTACAACGTCGTTCACAAAATACACGCCGTTTGCTGTCAATTACAGGTATGTGTTCGGTAATGAAAGCTATGGCACCAACTCCGAGTACATCACCATCATCCCTGGCGACTCCATTCCTTCGGAAGGCAACTACAGCCAGTTGCGCAATCTCTTCAACAGCATGTCAGACAACAACTACAAGTATAGTCTGGCTCCGTCGCAGGCAATGAAGGACCTCTCTGCTGCCCAGACTTGCACATACGTCATTTCCAACAACAGTGGTGTGGCTAAGTATGGCATCGTACCCAAGGGCATAGGCGATATGCTCGACGGCGACCTGCGTCTCAGCAATGTCTATCAGCAAATGGATAATGTGGTGCTTGACGAAGGCGAACGTGGAACCTACCAGTATTTCTACAAGTATTCCACACGCAACATTCCTGTCTATCGCCGCTCTACAGTCTATCTGCGCTTGGCTGAGGCCATGAACCGTGCTGGCTATCCTCACTTTGCCTACTACGTGCTGGCATCGGGCGTGAACAACAAGGTGATAACCGACTCCATCATGAAGTATTATCCTTCGGCAGAAGACTCCGCTTTCCTCAGCAGGTTCGACTTCCCCTCTACACGCTATGTGCTCCGCACTCCCGACAGGTTGAACAACGAGAACACCATGGGTATACACGACCTCGGCTGCGGCTGGAGTCTGCAAAACCCCGACTATCAGATGCCGT
>CAVKVO010000004.1:0-26711 GCA_963659575.1 Prevotella sp. CAG:1031 | reverse complement strand
GCTGCGGCCGCCGTGGCAAAGGTGTCCGTCCGGGCTTCACAGCTGGGAGCGGACGTTGTAATACGCATGATGTACGTAACATTATTAACATCTGCCCCTCACTTGGGGCTTTGTTTATTGATAATATAAAAACACTGTATGTGCCACGGAACGGAATCGAACCGCTCTCGGTACCAGAGTTTACAATCCTTGCATCCCTACCCAAACGGATGCCGCCGTGGCGAAGTGTCCGTCCGGACTTCGCAGCTGGGACGGAAACGGTCTATTCATTACCATTGGTATTAAGGCTCCTCGCTTGGAGCGTTTTTTGTTTAACCATAAAAATGTCACAAAATAGGAAGATAATCCAGTAAGTGTGCCACAGATCGGAGTCGAACCAATCTTCGCTGCAAGTTTCTTCCTCATGGCCTATCCGTGCGACCATCGCTGTGGCAGATTGCCCATCCGTGCTGTCACAGCAGAGATAAGGCTAAAGTAATCACATATAAAAACCAATACTTATGAAACTGAAATTCATCTCTTATTCATTCATCCCATTCCACACCATCAATCTTATGTACCTTCTCCCTTTGGTCCGAATAGGTCATATCGATACAGGAATAAGCCTTATAGTTGCTGTGCTCCGTGCGAAGCCACCGGTCAATGATGCGCCGGAGATTATCCTTTTCGGTTAAGGTAGGTTCCATGCCATAGCGCATAAGGTAGCGCTCAAGCATCGAAGTCTGACCGCGACAAATGATACGCCCATTGGAAGTGCAGTAGTCGAATGTGGCCAACGCCCAATCAACAAGACTACGCTTGAAATCATTGTTGAGCGACACGATAAGCTGACGCACACCAGGAGCGGTAAGACTCCAAGAGGGAGTAACCGTGCGCACAGTGTCCACCACTTCCACTTCCGACGGCAAACGCAAACAAAGGTAATCCTCGTTCGCACTTTTATGATAACCGGTATGCCCAGCCAACAAGCAGACTTCATCAAAGGAAAGATACTGGTTGCGGTCACGCTTAACCACCACCTTGCCCCCCAACGGATTGCGCCCACTCATCATATTGCGCCACTGCTGCTGCGAAAAGCACTGCTCGTTTGCCTTCTGCACGATAGCCGGAGCGTTGGTCAGAGAGTTGCGCATAATGAAATATTCGTGCGAATACTGGTTATACACAACCGGCTCACCCGGCGCAAGCGTGCGGTCAGGGTCACGGTGGCGGAAGAAAGCGCACCGGCTCGCTGGCAAACGTAGATAGATGTTAGGCATATACGTGTATCTCTTTTGTTTTTTATCTCACGATTAAACCCGTTGAGGTTTTAAGGGAATAGGGTATGGGCGTTGAAGAACCACATTTACCATAATCACCGTTATCTGTTATTTGCCCGTTGAACCATAAGCACCGTCACCGCGCTCTGTTTTGCGCAAATCTACAACATCATCAAAGTGCAACCGCTCAGTTCGCTCCAAGCACAACTGGCAAATCTTGTCGCCAACCCGGTAGCGAGGCATATTGGACATAACGTGATAGAACACGGCGGCAATCTCACCGGTGTAGGTTTCGTCCACAGTACCCTGACAGTTGGAAAGCACCATACCGGTTTTCCATACCGATGACCGAGCGCGAATATTGAAACCACGAATGTTGAAACCGTCAAACTCATTGCAAGGTTGAAGCGCAAAACCCAGACCGTATTTCCAAACATTAGGCGCAACCTCCTCCTCACTCACGGCAAAGCAATCATAGCAAAAGTCAGCTTCATGCCCCATAGCCTTCACCGGCATCTGCGCCTTCTCATTCATCTTCTTAAACAGTACATTCATAATTCTTATATCTAAAACATTCAATATTCAGTATTGGTTTACTTAATTCATACCACAAGCTACTGCATTTCATTCCACACTCGCCGACGTATACGGCGATATTCCTCTTCGCCCAACGCCTGTTTGCAGGCATGAATTAGATAGTTACCAGTAACAGTTGTGCTCATGCCAAGCTGTTGCCACTTGTGCGATGTGTTCTCCGCATTATATTTCTGGCTACAAGCGGAAAGTTCGTGAAACATCCGCTCACCGTATGGATGGCTTTTTAACGCCCAACCGACCTTACACCAGTCGTCATAATCCTCAGTGATGTTTATCCGTTTGCTCACCATTGTTTTCACGACCAATTCTAACAATCGGTCTTGCACGTGCGGTTCTTCCCAAAACTTGGAAGAAATCTGTCCGGACTGTGCGTATTGTTGCACGTTCTGGGTACTACCATACGCGGAAGAAACATAGCCACAAGTGCGTGCCTGCAACACACACGGCTCCATATACACGCCAGTATAGGCCACCACACTCTCATTTATATATATATGCTCCGGCGCGTCCCATGACGCAAAGCGCACACGACCAATGTTGCCACACTGTTTGTCAAGCATAATACCAAACGCGGCATACTCTCGGAGCAAAGCCTTGAACTGTTCCTTATGCCTATCCGGATAGGCGAGGCGCACCAGCCCGAAATACCCCGTGCCGGAGCACGACCGCATCAACAAACCAATCTCCGGACGAAAACGACACACTTTGCGCACATTATCAAAATTGGCAAGATGCTGATTTTCCTCAAAATCTATATCAATAGCGAGCCAACCGGTATGTTGCTGCAAATGTGTTTCTCTACGGCTAACCGGAGCCATAAACTTGCTACCGTCCCTGCGCGTACATTCATCATCCCAGGTGCCAAACAGTCCGCTCAACGTTGCACCCGGCAAACGCTTCTTGGTGTCGATATATTCCTGCATCTTCTTTGCCGCTGCGCCAAATTCCTGACGCATCTCACGCAGATACTCCACCTCCGGTTTCCACCTGTCGGTCAAACAGAAGTCCCGAATGGTCATTTGCTGGATGCACTCACCTGTATCGTGGTCAGCATACCGCCCCACGTTGTCAAGCGCATCAGCATAAATGGAACATACCTCGTCAAACATTACCAATAGTCTTTATTGTTGTGGTTGCAAAATTAAGAAATAAAACACATACAACCAATACTTACTATTACTTATTTTAATTCTTAATATTGATTAGCGCTCTTTATATACCCAAATAGGAAGAAAACACCTATTCTTATCCAAAAGTTCAATTTTTGACATCTGTCTCTCCCAAAGTCAAAAACACATCCTAAAAGTTCAAAAACAATACGATACCACATCCAATAAAACAATCAAAAATCTAAAACGACTTCCAAAAGTTTAAGCCCTGTCCACTATTTGTACCCCCATTTGACCAATCACAGACAAGGGTTATTTCCCTTACTCTCAACTATTTACTTATTAAAAGTCCAAAAATTATTATTATTTTTAGAAATACATGGAGCGTAAAGACAACATATATACATAAGAATACGGTATAAATAGCATGAAATATGGCGTTTTTCTCGCTCAACTGCTTTTACAATTATATCATTAAAGTATTAATAATCTTACGTTTACGACATAGCCGTTTATGCTACCAACTATAAAATTGAGGTTAGGGGATTCCTCTTATGGAGAAAGAAAATAACGGCCAAAAAACATATATAGTAGTAGAGAAAAATGAGGTATTTTTGGACTTTTGGAGAGGTATTCGCATGTAAAGTACATAAAATAAGCGTATTACGCGTTTGTTCACTTTTGGACTTTCCTAAACCACTTTCTAACTCTTTCCCTTTACCAAAGGAAATGATACGCGGAAACAAAAAACCGCCACGTTTCACAACGAGACGGCTCTGTCATTAAAAACACTCAATCAAAACGTGCTGAAAAGACCTATTTACCTTTCATAAACTGATTCGCTTTATTCATGCTTTCGTACAGTCCACCACGACCAAACATATTCACACTAAGAGGCTGCTGCAAACAGGATATAAGCAAGTTTACCGCTTTAAGAAGCGCAGCGTTGGTCACATCACTCGCTGCGTTTTGCACGACGGTCTGTATGCTGGATTGCGCTGCGCTTGCCGCATCCAAGTCAGAGAGGTTGCCTTCATCAAATGCTCGGCGGGCCGCCCCGCGTCCCGAATAGTTGCTGTCATAATTGACCAAAGCCCTGAGAAGTGACGGATTGTTCATCATCATCGCCTTGGTGGTCTCACGGCCGATCACCAGTTCGGGGCCGTTCTCCGCCACAAGGGAGCGTTGGCCATTGATGGTGGTGGCGGTGGGCGTCGACAGAAGATTCACTCCACTGCGAGGAACGGTTGCTTCCTCCTCTGCCCAATATACCTCGCCATTGTCTGCGACAAAGGGCTTCAAGTCTTGAACGTTTCCGCTATCGTAAGTAAGCATACCCGTTTTGAGCTTCGTGTTGGTAGACGAGGAACTTGAGGTGTCACTGCTACTTCCGAAAGCCTTACTCAATGCCCACTGCATTATGCCTGTAAGAGTAGACATTACCACAGCAGCGGCGATGGGTCCGGCGATAGGACCAAGAAACTCAAAACACTTTCCTATTGCACCCGCGATAGAGAACGTGGTTTCAGCTTGGGCTGTATCTTTGCTCTCCTCTACAACCGCCTTGTCATTAGCTTTCTTGGCTGTAAGATTCAAGTTCATGCCCGTCTTGATAACCTCATTGCCGGCATCTTGTGTCAACTGCGTGCTTTTCAGTTGATTTTCATTGCCTTGTTCTGTGGATTCAGTCATCGCCTTGGAACCTTTCTCCGTGGCTTTTTCACGTTCTTTTGAGCCTTGTTTTACCTCCTTTGAAAGTTCCTTTTGATGCTTCTTTTCTTCCTTCAGTTGCTTTTTGCGTTCCTTTTCCTCTTTCTTGTCTTTCTTACCGCTGCCGCCAAGGTTGGCTCCCATCAAAGAAGGAACGGCGATAGTTACCGCTCCGCCGGCAACGTCACCGATACCACCGCCACCGGTCACAGCGTCAGCAACTGCACCTCCAACCGCGCTGCCTGTCCCAGTCAAGGCGTTACCCACGCCATCTGCGCGATTGCGATTCGCTTCCGCGCGAGCTGGGGCTGCGCCTTGGGGATTATTACTTGCGGCATTACCCGTCGCATTCCCTACTCCATTATTATTTGTAGGTGTGGCAGCAACGGGTATTCCGTTCTCACCGTTGGTATTACTGTTTTCGGGTATGCCACCATCCACAATGACGTGAGCGGGATTCGACGCAGTGCCAATATCGGGTATCTGCACCGTAGCCGATTCCGCTTTAGCGTTAGCGCGAGCTGCGTCGATGCCAGGCTGCGCCTTTGCACGCCCACGCTTCGCTCCCGCATCATTGATAGCCTTCCACATCTGCGTATTTACATCATTGAGAGCCATCTTACCCCACGATTCCAACATGGATTTTAGGGCTGATTTTATTGCCTCGTTCGCGCTCTCAGTGTCATGTTCCATAGTGGCAAGAGCTTGCCCCATCGCTGCACCGAAATCCTCAATAGGCTGCACAAGTTCCTTCATCTGCGAGAGACGGTTCTTCATCGACGTAGCCATCTGGTTGGCGTAGTTCAGTTCGGCTTGCTGGCGCGCCGTGTCGGCTTCCTGGCGCAAGCGGTCGTTCTTTGAGTGCAGTTCAATGAAGGCATAGTAGTCCTCTGCGGCTTGCATGCGTGCCTTCATCAACTCCACCTCGGGGTCGGCGGTAAGGTCGGCGAAGCCAAGATTAGACCACATATTTGTGCGTTTACCAAAGAGATTGCTCTCGTTCTGCATCTTGCGCAGCTTTTCCTGTTGGGCGAGGTTGCGCTGGTTTAACGCCCACATTTGGTCGGTAATCTTCTTTTGCTGGTCGTATTTCTTCTTTTCAGCCTCGGTATAGTTGTCGCTATACTGAATGAGCTTTTGATAGAATACTTGCCAGTCAGCCGCACTATCGCCCAATACGTCGGAGATACGCTTGCCCATGCCGTCAGCATCATTGCCAAAGAGGAACTTCATCAACAAACCTTGGCCTTCCTTATCACTAACGTCGATGGAATACAAGGTGGATATTTCCTTGCGTGCTTTCTCATACATGGAAAGGACATTGTTCTTGCGCTTGTCAAACGCTTTCTTGTCGGCAACCTCGGTACGCGTAGGATTAGCATACCCCATCGTATTAAAGTCGTCGTACATATCCTGCTTGACGGCACCTGTATAGTCATTCTCTTGCGCGACTTTGCGGCGCGCCTCTAATTGTTTCGCCTCCAGGTTCAGATTAGACTGGTTGTTCTTTGTGGCCTTTGCAAAGATTTCAGCAGTGATGGATGTCATCGGGCGTTTCAGACTATTGCCCAACTGCTGCATCTTTGCACGGAGTGCTTCAATGTTGTTTGCCGTGATGTCACTCAAAAGGCCTTCGGAAAGATTAACGCCCGTCTCGTCCGTCTTTTCGATAAGGTCTTTATCCATCGTCTGCTTAAACTCCTCCCACGAGTTCTGTTGCCCAGCGATGGCGAGGCGCACTTGTTCGAGAGCCTCGTTCATGCGTCTGCGAACAGGCTCAACAAACAAGTCTTGCTCAGTCTTATCCATACCAAGGCTAATAGCCTCAGTCAGTTTGGCGTTTACCTGTCGCTCGTAGAAATTACGGACGTTATCCATGATAGCGTTCGCCTCGTCCTGCTTTTGTTTCAGTTCCTCACGCCAAGCACGCAGTTGTTGGTTTCTCGCATTTCGAGCGGCAGTGATAGCGGCTTTGTCTTTCGCATCCTTTTCTAAAGTGCCGGGCAATTCTTCAGGGGTCGAAGTGTAGCCATCGGGAATGTACTTACGATAAGCATCGTCTATCTCCTTATCTTTCTTATCAACTCTCTGCGTGGAATTGACATACCACCGCACGCTGGAAAGCAAATTTTTATTTGAATAGGTCGAAACGCCACCTTTGCCGCGGTAATTCTCGTTATAAAGACGGCCTTCACGGTCAACGTCGTATTTCAGATTTGATAAAACTCCGGTCTGAGATCTTGGCAGAGCTTTTACCAAATAAGTATATATAGCATTAGCGTTTGTTCCCTTACTCATCCATCTGTCTACATCTTTAAGGGAAATGCCAAGACTATCCAATCCGGCGTTCTTCATTTGCTTCATCAGTTCGGTTGTAGCCCCTGCCCTATCATTCACCAACTGCGGTAATGCCTGTTCCTTTGCGGCCTCGCGCATACGGTAGTAAGTGGCGCGTTTCGCTTCATCGGCCAATGCTCCATAATACTTACGAAGATCGTTCACATTGTTAATCTCAATGCCAAGGTTCTTGATATATTGGCGAAAATCCTTGTTAAACCTCGTAATCAGCTTTTGCCTTTCTTCCTGAGTCAAGTTCGACTCGCTCATCATCCGCTTGTAATTCTCAAGTTTCTTCTCAAGGTTACTCGATTCGTTAGCGGCCTTGCCAAGGGTTTCTCTCCATGCGTTAGCCTTCCTCTCCGCTTCTTCCGCAGCGTCCGCTGCTTCGTTTGCCGCGTTGACATAAGACCAAATAGTGCCGACAACAGAAAACAAAACACCGGCCAAGGCCGCATAGACGTTTACCTTTGCCGCTGCGTTTAAGGCCCTTTGCGCAAAGACCATACCCCATATAGATGCTGCGGCCGTTTTTGCCGCCTTTGCAAGGTTTATCAAGAAAGCAACAGTCTTTATGGTACCCCAGGCCATAAAGTAATTGATGATTACGGGAAGTACTGCAACAAGGCCTTGCAGTAAAAAGAACAACGTCTTCAACGCTCCGTGCAACGTTCCGCTATATATAGGGCTTTGCAGAATGAAGGACGAAAGGTCATACCACGCTTCTGCCAAATCTTTTACATTGTCCACACCATCCGGATTAACAAACGCCTTTTCCCAAAGGTTATTGGCTCGTTCAAGAATACCGATGGCCGACTGGTTCTGCATCTTATACTCATTAGTCACTGCGGATGCTTCGTCAAAGGCTTCTTTTGACTCATTAAGGTGGTCTTTGAGCATATCCACGTTTTTAGCCATCGTGACCATTGATGTTACGAGTTTCTGACCGTCAGAACCTAAATCCTTGAAAATTTCACCAAGAACATTCATATTGCCCTTGTCATGCATCTTTTCGAGCACCATCACCATCGCATCCATTATATTACCGGCGGCATACATCTGTTTGATAGTGCCTTGCTGTATACCAAGATCCTTTTCTATCAGGTTATGATTTTTCTGCATGGCAACAATAAACTTACTCATGGCGGTGGCACTGACCTCCGGCATGAGGAACATGGAGTCGGAAGCCGAACCAAGAGCAAGAAGCTGATCGGTGGTGATGCCGGCAGTACGGGCCACACCTGTCAATCGCTTGGCAAACTCCACGATATTACCAGAAGTAGCAGTAGAGGTGGACGACAACTTGAACATTGCCGAACCGGTGGCGATCATGGCCTTTTCGATACCCATCTTCGGGATAAGTCCCATCACCTCCACCATCTTTGACAATGCCGGAAGAGCTTTTTCGCCCATCTCCTCACCAATGGCAACGTTGATTTGGTCGGCGGCGCGCACGAAACCAGCCATACCCTCCACGCCGTACTGCGACATACCGAGCTTCGCACCCTCGTAAGCCAACTTTGCAAGACCTTCGGTCGAGGTTCGGGTGTCTATCTTCGCAAGTTCATCAGACAACTTGTTGACATCCTCCATGGCGAGACCAGATACTTTGCGGATGTCTGTCAGAGTTCCCGAATACTCAAAGTTCTTGTCGATAACACCTTTCATCAACGATTTAGCCTTATTGAAAAGCGTAAACATTCCGACGTATGCCGTCAGGTTCTTCATAGCGGTTTGCCAAGAAGAAGCATGGTTATGCACCGCGCCGGTATTCTTGTCTATCTGCGCTTTCAACTGTGAGAATTGCTTTTGCAGTTGCGGCAGCTTCCCGCTCGATTCAGATGTACGCTCCATCTCGCGACGCACGGCAGCGAGAGCCGAACGGAGCTGCTTTGTAGAACTTTGAGCGAGGTTTTTTGTTACCTTGTCGATAAGTTGCGTGTCAGAGATATTCTGTTTTAGTTGAGAAGAGAGTTGCTTGCGCACGGAGATTTTCTCCTTGCACTCCTTAGTTTCGCCCTTGCCGTCGGCGACGAGCTGTTTTATCTCGTTATCCAATTCCGAGAGATGCTGTGTCATCAACTTTACCATATCATCGGCCGACTTGCCGTTACAGGTGATATATATCTCCCTTCGAGTTTGCTTTGTCATAGTCTTATAAGTTTTGTGTTATCCTATAATCGCAAAAGGCTTGTCCATGTGTGTGGTCGCCTTAATAAAGCGCGCCTCCAGTTCCAAGCCGTAAAAATTCATCAGATAACTCTCCATGCGCCGTTGGATGGTGCGCGCCTTGAACATGATGCCCGGACGGTGGGTCTCACCTTGTGACGGAACCCATCCCGAAAGATACCTAACATTAGGGCGCGCTTTCTTCTGTCGTCGGATGTCATCGTATTGGCCCCATATACCCACGCCCATATCAGCGAACATCATGTGTTCGAGATGGGAGATGCCAACAGTAACATCGCTTGGGCCGGAAACCTTGATGACTCTCGCCTGTACGCTATCAACACCCTTGCCCGTGGAATACCACACATCCTTGCCGGGATGATTCTGTGCGTATTTCTTGCGGCGTGCGTTTTCTTTCAGCCACCCTTTATAGATTTCAGCAGGGTAGATTTTTTGCGTCTGAAAGTTGGCTTTGATTTCGCTCTCCGCCTGTTGCATCCATTCACCCACCACCGTACTAATCGGCTTCGGGTCATCATATACCTTGACTGCCATTTCTCTGCGATATATATAAAGGTGATTACTCTTTGCTTGTTGTGATATACTTTCCGTTGCCGGAGCAGCCGAACTTATAGAGGGGCTTGATTGCATCCCAACTGATGCCGGCGATGAGCCACTGGCCGGAGTAGATGTCGGGCACCACGCCGTAGGAGAGACTATCGAGGTCGATATTGGCGAGTTCGGCCAACACTTGCGGATCTTCCTTGAAGGAACGTCCCGTGACGGGGCATGTGCCTGTGCGCTTCACCTCGACGAGCCATGACACAAGGTCTTCGGCATACTCTATAAGGTCGTTCGCCGACTGCTCCAAACGTTTGCCGTCGTAGCGGCCAAGGGTCTGTGCGGTGTCCTTTATCTTGGAGAGTAGCCATACCTGGTGGCTGACCTTTACGGATTTCGCTCCTTTCAGTTCGCCGGTGGACGTGACGCTCTGAAGCATACAAGGCGAGTGTACGAGGTTGGCGTTGCGCTGGAAGATGTTTTCGAGGTCTATGTAACGGATGCGAAAGAACGATTGGTCTTCGAGTTTCCCGCTTTCGGGTTGGTGTGACAGGGGCTTGTATATGGTAGCCCAATGTTCGAGTACGTCGCTTATCTGCATGGTTGTTCTTCTTTATCGTTAGTAAATGTATCGTCTTTTTGCTCATCGTCGCGCATGAGGTCTTTGAGCTTCACGTTAAAGTGGCGTTCGGTCTTGTCGGCCACGATCTTCTGCATCACCCTTGCCCACGGCGCGCCGTTGCATGTGCTCTCGTTCTCCAGGATAGAGACAAACTGCACGGCGCAATAGATGGCGGCAAGGTAGTTGGCGAGGTGGAGGGGACCTATGTGGCCAAGCAGTCCGTTGTCGATGGCCACGGCAAGGAAGATGGCGAATATCAGCACAGAAAAGTCCTGTATCATCTTTGCCATTTTGCGCGACCGCAGTTTGCCGTCCATCTTGCATTTGGGGTTGCGCTTTATCTGCTCCCGATAGCGGTCATAGATACGGCGATTGCAACGCCAGGCGGTGTAACAGTCGAGGAGCATTGCCCCGAAACAGATTGCGATGTAGTTAAGTGACGGTTCGATGTGGCACCATACGATGCCTAAGAAGGCCGCCAACAGCCGTGAGATAGTTGATGTCTGCATTTCAATAAGTGTGTTGTGTTGTTGTTATCCTGATGCTTTTATACACCAAAGGTACAATGTTTCGCCGCCGGTCTGCGGACATAACAAAAAGGAGTCAGGGGCTTATGTCCGTAACGGGGAGGAGCAAATACGTAATTTTGAGCCAACGAAAAAGAGATAAACAATGGGACAAATAACGCAAGGCACGCTCGCGCGCATTGACAAGTGGCTCAGCTACGGCACCACGATAGACACCGCTTTTCCTAAGTTGGAGCAGCGATACAGGATGCAGGTATGCTCGGAATTCTACAAGCGTTGGGTGCAAAACAAGGACATCGACCCACGCACGACTTGCCGCAACATCGCGCGCAGAGACTACGAGTTGTTCTTCCGTCAAGCTTCGCAAGGAAACAAAGAAGCGCAGAATATGGTCATGGCTCTGCACATAACCATTGACGACGAGGGCAACATCATGCCTCGCACCGTGACGGAGCTAAACAACGACGTGACGGTGTGCAACCATATCATACGCTTCTTTATGACCGACGAGAGTCCACGCCACAAGGCTATGTATCTTTCTTCTGCGGAATGGCTTATTCGCACAGGCAAACAGCAGAATAACGACCGCGCCGTGGATAAAGGTATGCAAGCGTTGGCCAATGTGTACAACAACTTCGACGACGAGCGCGACGCTACGGAGGAGATGCCCGACATGAGCCACATAGCCATAACGCAAGATGTGTCGATAGTGAAACGCGACCGTGTGAACTATTCCGACGAATATAAAGCGAAGATGGCACGCAAATATGGCCTTACCGTAAAGGATATGCAGGAAATAGCCGAGGAAGCGGCCATGCACGAACAGCCCGAACCGAACTACGTGGAATACATGAAGGAAACACCCGACAACAACGATGAAAACGAAATACCACAACAAGGTTCCTCCCTTTAAGCCCGACCCGGAGCACTGGACGCACAAGGGCGCACGCGGATGGAAAGCAAAACTCGCCTACGCTACGGAGGACGATGCATGGGAATGGCTAAACCAAAATCCAAGGATTAAGGCACAGGGCTATACGGCATATCAATGCCGCGTGTGCCAAAAGTGGCACGTGGGACACAAACATAACGACAAGAAGAAAGAACAATGAATTACGGATTGCCTTACAAAGGAAGTAAGAACAAACTGGCGGAGCGCATTGTGCGACTACTGCCCAAAAAGAAAAATCTCGTGGATCTGTTTTGCGGCGGCTGCGCAGTGAGCCACGCCGCACTGGCCATGGGAAAATTTGAACACATTCACATAAATGACTTGAACTGGATGTGTCCTACACTGTTCAGTGATGCCCTCGCCGGTAAATACAAAGATGATACACGTTGGATTAGCCGTGAGGATTTCTTCCGCTTGCGCGATTCCGACCCATACGTGGCGGTGGTGTGGTCGTTCGGCAACAATATGCGCGATTACATCTATTCGCGAGAGATTGAACCATTGAAACGTGCCATTCATTATGCAATATACTTTCACGACTATGCGCCAGGCAAAGAGCTTGGCTATGACCTTTCTTTTATAGAGTCAATAGCCAACACCAAAACACGCTACATAGCCGTGAAGCGTTACTTCGCACAGTACGCAGAGCCAAACGGCAGACTTTCAGGGGGGGGGCTACGCAACTCGAAAGCCTTGCACGAACGCGGCGGCTCAGCCGTATGCCATACAGATGCAGAGCACAACGAGTATGCGACGGGTCAACACCGGGATTTGGTGCGGCCAATTCAAAAAAAACGAACGGTCAAGCGAGATGCAAAGCCGAGAACGAGCCAACAGGATGTCACAGATTACAGAACCGCGAGCGTCAATCACGCCTACTTATGGGGGGGGGCTGTGGATGGCCTACACATTACGAGCAGTGCGCTTGACTATGCCGCGGTGGAGATACCCGAAGATAGCGTAATCTACTGCGACATTCCATATGAGGGTACAAACACCTACAATGGCGCAAAGCTTTTCGACTACGAGCGCTTCTACCGCTGGGCGGAAAACCAGACCGAGCCGGTGTTCATTTCTTCATATAATATGCCACACGACCGCTTTGACTGTGTGGCCGAATGGAGCCACCGCAGCCTTATGAACGACAAGAAGAACATCGCCGTGACGGAGAGAGTGTTTGTACCAAAAGGACAAAGAGAGCGCGGCAACCGCACGCCGCAAGAGATGTCGCTGTTTGACGGAATGGATATGTAGGGAAAACACTTCAACAACACAACACAGACATAAGCACCATGCAACAACCGCACCAGATATACCTAAACAGGTTTCAGCAACAGTCGCTCTACATGGGAGCGAAGGACGAGCGCGACATTGCCGCCAGACGTGTGGGCAAGACCGACGGCCTTGTGGCTCCCTACGTGTGGGCAGTGAGCAACAGTATGCCGGGTATGCTCGGCGCATGGCTCGCAGTGAGCAAACAACAGGGATTTGCCAAAACTATACCAGGAACGATGGCTGCCTTAGAGCGTATGTTCGGCTTCCAAATAGGCATACACATGGGTTGGGGACGACCACCGAAACACGCGCGGCCAAGTATCTTCAAGCCCAAGACGTATGACAACATCATTTGGTTTGCCAACGGCGCACAGTGGGCAATGATTAGTCTTGCGCAGACGGCAAGCGCGAACTCCTACACGTTCTCCGCTGCCGTGGGCGACGAGTGCCGTTTTTTTTCGAAAAAAAAGATAGACGAAGAGTTTACGCCCGCACTGTCCGGACAGACTCACCCTATGGGCGACATAAACTTCTCCGACTATAATCCCTACTACAAGAGCACTCGCTACGTTAGCGACGCTTCGCTGACAGCCAAAGGCTCATGGCTGGAGCGCGAGGAGGACAAACTGGACTTGGAGATTGAGACGGGACGTTTCAAGGGAAAGACATACAGATGGGTGCAAGAACAGTTGGAGCAGTATGCCGACAAGGTAATCCGCTACAACGACATTCTGTATAACGCCAAGAAACAGGGGCATAGCGTACACGTGGTGCCGGACGACGTGCGCAGGATGATACGTGCGGTGGCTCTGAAGATGATGAAGCACGAGGGGCAGTTCTGCATCATGCCCAACCACGGTAAACACGTGACCAGGGGCATGGTGACAACGGCGGTCTGCTATAAACTCGTGCCGCAGGAAGACGCAGAACTTATATATGACCACGAATATCTCATCACGCCGGAAGAGGATTTTGAGATGCAGATGTTCTTCCGCTCAAAGAAGTTTACCGATGGGTATCTGCGCGAGCTGCGCCGTTCGGCCTTTGTGGTGCGAAGGGCAAGCACGCTGGAAAACATCGACGTGCTCGGCGAGGACTACATAAGGCAGATGAAACGCGACCTCCCGGCCTACACCTTTGCCGTGAGCATCCTGAACGTGAAAATAAAGAAGTCGAACGACGGATTCTACTCCAATCTTGACATCGAAAACGTGCATGGATATATTCCAGAAGACAAGGATGTATTGTCGGATGCCAAGTTTTCCACGCAAAAGGCCACCGGCATTGTTGACGGAAAGAAGATTACGAGTGAAAGCTATCAGCCCGACTGGAAAGAGTTAAGCGAAAGGAACGACTGTCGGATGGATAGCGACTGCATCTATTCGCTTCCGCTCTACATAGCGATGGACTACAACGCCAACATCAATACTCTTGTTGTCGGACAAGTATATGAGCGCGACGGTATGCAGTGCGTCAACGTCATTAAGTCGTTCTACGTGAAGAACGAGCGCAAACTGCGTGAACTCGTCTCCGACTTCTCATCCTATTACGCCCCCAAGCGTGCCATCAACCGCGACGTGACGTACTTCTACGACGCAACAGCCAAACAGGGAGCGTCGTATGCGTCAACGGATGAGCGGTTCTACATGACCGTGATAGGCGAGCTGGAGCGTCACGGGTGGACGGTGAACGGCGTGGATATGGGCGCACCGGAGAAGCACGAGATTAAGCACAAGGTCATCAACGACGCGCTGGCTCACCTCACCTACCCCGCCATACGAATAAACCAACCGCAGAACCCCGACCTTATCATCGCCCTCCAACTGTGCGAGGTGCAGATTTCATACAAAGGTTTCCGCAAGGACAAGTCGGGCGAAAAGAAACCCGAAGCCGAGGACAACCTCCCGCTCCAGCAACGCACCGACTTCACCGATGCTTTCGACTCCTTGTATCTCGGATGCAAATACTTCAGAGGAAGCATAGGGTGGTTCTGTCTGCCCAACGGACGATAGGCAAAAGTCACGCACGTTTTCGCAAATGTGGCATTTACGAGTCGTAAATGCCACATTTACGAAAATTATCTGCCACAGTTATTTTCAAAGAGAGCCTACTTATTTTCGTAAAGAGCCTCTCTACGCTCGTAAAGTGGCACTTTACGACAACAAAGTGTCGCTTTACGAAAACAGAGCGCCAACACCCAAGGACAATGATACCACAGCCTCACTCTACTTTACGGCTTATGGGACGCACGGAGCACTTATGCGTTATCATCTGTCTTGCGTTCTATCATCTCATGTCTTAATCCCATAAGCCACGATTTTAGATTGATATACTGGTCATGGTCGATGTTAGCGTCGCGCCACTCTGCATAGTCATCAAAGGTCATACCGCTTTCAAGGACGCGAACCATATCCTCCGGTTTCAGCACGTCGGTATCATCAAAATCACACAGACCGCCTATTTCATCAGCTATCCACTGCCAACGCCTATCACCATCGAAAAGTTGGCGGTTTACGGCTTCAGCAAGCGCATTACAAATCTTCTCAAAATCGGCTATAACCTTGGCAAGTTCTTTCACCTTTGCCTTGTTTCTTCTTATGGAATTGTCTACTGATTTATTCATAGCTTTATGACTTTTGAATTTCTTTCTTTACTTGACAGGCAACATAATCTGCGCTGTATTCCGAAACCTCTGCGCTGTCACCTATCTCACGGTCGAGCATGTCGCGGACACGGATAAGAAACTCGTGCTCATATCGGCGCGCCTTGCGGCCGGCGATGCTGCGTAGGGCGGCGCGAAGTACGTTTACCGCCGTGGCGAGTTCGCGTTCTTCGGCCATCAGTTCTTTCTTGTTCATAGCTTCCCCTCCTTACCAATGACCTCATGGCGGATGTCATCATACATTGCCATCTCTACTCGGCGGCCATCATAATGACCCACGGCAAGGAGGCTGCCGTCGCCAGTGGTAGCTTCCTTGCGGCTCGGCGCATTGGCACGGATGACAAGGATGTCAAACTCATGCACCGTGTCCATTTTGTCGGGGTCTATCTCCGGCATATTCATACGAGCGTTCTGCCGTATGCGCTGTATATCCTCCTTGTCGAGTTTAGAATGCTGCTTTTGTGCTTCACGCACAGCCTTTGTCTCCACGTCTATACGGTGCACCTCGTAGGCCTCCTGTATAAGCTGAAAGTTCTGCCACTGCGCCACTTGGTCAAGAAAGTGCTGAAAACCGTCAGCCCCCTCTGCCAATTTGATTACGGCGAGGCTTTCTTCTATCAACAACATCTTGTCTTTCTTTTTCCAAAAGATTAGGCCACGCCGTGCGAAAGTTTCAAGTATAGCAAACGTGTAGGACAGCTTCTGCACCTCACGCTGATGTTTGCTTTTTCTTCTAAATGGATTCCACATAGTTTTTAATACTGTTTTGTTGTTTAATGTTAGTGTGTAATTATCCGCGTACCATCAACCTCCAACACAAGAATGTCGTTCACCACGCGTATTTCTCCGCTCTGCACGAACTTCACCTTGCGTTGGTGACGCATCACGTCAACAGACAGACATACACAGTTGCCCTCGTCAACGTGGCCGGTCTTGGTGAGGAAACGAATGAAAAACGGCACGCGCTCTACATCCCTTGCCGTCTGCGGATGTACATAGCCCGTGACGTAATGGCGGCTTCGGGGGTCAGTCCACTGCCACTTCTCGCAAAATCGGCGCAGCTCGGTGTAACTCTGGGTAGGTTTTTTGTTCATTCGTCATCATCTTTATAAGGCGGAAATTCAAGATGCACAAACTTGTCAAGCGCACCGGGAGACAACCGCGCCTTGTTGCGGATAAGGGCTTGACGGTGGCGCAGAGCGTCGGGAAAGAGGGCGTTGCACAGCACGTTGCCCCACTCCACGCTCTGCGTTGTGGCAACGGGATGGCGCGGCATGAAGTGCAAAGAGTATGCGGTCAAGCGATTTTCCGTGAAACGCGCATACATCGGGCCGTTGAGCGTAAGAGCCTGTCGGTTATTGTAAAGTACCATGTGGGATGATGCACTATTGGCATCCTCACTCACCACATAGAGCATACGATTGCGAAAGTCGCTCAAATGCCGATCCACCAGCTTTGCCGCATTATTGCCTGAAGTCAGCACAAGATGGGTAATCCATTCGCGCTCGAAACACTGGCACAAAAAAGCCAACGTTTCGTTTGCCACCGTGGGCATAGACAACACCATCACGTGCGGGTCAACAATCATGCAGCTTATCGCACGGTAGAACTTTTCCATTGTCACATCACCGTGGGTATAGAACGTAAGGTTGCATCCCGGTGCTTGCAACACTGCCTTGGGCAGCTTCTTGTCTACGCAACAAGGCGGAATAAACAATAATGTATCATCCATAATTATATACTTAATCGTTTTAATCGCGGAAAGCGCAACAATTTTCAATTTCTGCGCTTTCCGCTACTATTCTATTGTTCCTCTATCAATGTCGGCATACACAGGGCGAGAGCCGTAGGTGAAGGCTCGTCGGCAGTAAGCACCGCCGCACGATTCGCTTCGGATAGTTGCATACGCACCGTATCACCCTGAATGGCGTTGACCGCAGTCTGCAAATGCGAAGCGTTAAAACCAATCTTGAAACCATCCTCACAATGCAAATCAATAATGACGACTTGGTCATGTGCGCCTTGCGAGAAATCCTTATCCTCTGCCGATATCTCCAAAAACATTCCCTGTTTCTGCACAGTAATAAGATGACTTGACTCACTAGCAAACAAAATCACGCGCTTAATGATTGTCAACATCTCATTCTTGTTGAACGTCACAAAGAACGGATTACCCTTTGGTATTACTGAATTGTAGCTCGGATAGCGCGCTTCAATTTCGCTGCACAACAGCTCGATGTCTCCAGAAGAAAAACGGACAGTCCTGTCATCGCTCTCAATATCGATTGTTTCCACGCCGTCAAAAGCCGACAGGATGCGAAAGAAAGTATTAAGAACCTTTATCTGTCGTGCTTCACCACCACGGAAGAAATCACCGCCGCCTTTCTGCGGATTATTGCTATACGTTGATTTATAAAGGATGTTTCCCGTAGTACCAACGAACGTGACCTCTGAACGGTCTTCCGCAACATCTATAAGGAGAGTGCTCATCACAAGGCGCAACTCATTCGTAATGATAAAAGGTGAAGTTTGATTCAGCAAACTGTCGAAGGTCTTATAAGGCATAACGATGTGCGTGGCTCTGTCAGCAGGACGCTGCTTTATCGGAAACTCTTCGCCAGACAAATATGCAAACTGTGCCTTACCGCTTTTCACCTTATCACCACTACCATTAGTGCAATATTCCAAACGCAATGTTTTCTCATCAACGAAATTAAACGTCACCACGCAATCGGGTAGAGTCGAGAGGAACGGAACTAAAAGGCCAATGGGCAAAGCTACGGACTGTCCAAATTGCCCATCAACGTCCATAAACGGAGCCGGCACGGTCAACTGTGCTTCACCTGTCGCGGAAGTAAACATATACTTACCGTCATCACGGCGTGATAGCAATACATGGTCAAGAATAGCGAGTGTAGATTTACCTCCAATACACTTAGCCGACTTCTGCAATGCACTGCAAAGAGCGCGTGAAGATTGTGCTTGTAATTTCATATCGTTGTCTTTTTATATTATTTCTATCTTATGTCTTATTAGAATGGGAGGTCATCCGGATAATCCGAGAAAGAGGAACTATCAGACGTGCCGTCCGTCGGAGGCACATAGGTAGTGGTTGTGCCAGCGGCCACGCCGTAAGTAGGCGTATAAGTCTGTTGCGGTGAAGTCTGCGACTGTGGCTGATATACCATAGCCAACCGCTTATTCATACGGTTGCGAATGGCCTTGAAAAGGTGAGTGTTCTCATCCGTAGGGTCTTGGCTCGCAATTCCCGGGTCACGGTCTTTGTTCTGTTCGCACACTTCCTCTACAAGTTTGGGATAAGCCTTAATAACAGCCTTCACATAGTCAGCAGAAAAATTCATTTGCATCTCATGCGTAGGAACATTCACGTTGTTGTCACCACGCTCCAAAGCCGATTGGCGTACCTTTGCCTTGTAGTTCTCGTTGAGCGGCCAAATGTTTACACGCAATCCCGCAATCTGCTTATCGGTGTTCTGCCGTGAAGTCGCAATTCTAATCTCGTTCAAATCCACCGGCACACATACGTATGCCCTCTTGTCATCCTGTCCGTTCAGCCCGGTCAAGAGTTTTGCTCCATTCAAAGAAAGGAGGTCAATGCTCGCGTTAAAACTTGCCATAATGTTTTATCTTTTAATAGTTATCAATATCTTGTTAAAATAATGACGGCTGCATATTGCGCAGCACCTTATCTCTTGCATCCACAAAGAAATTCTTCTTTATCTCGAAGCCATACGCCTTACGGCCTTTCTGTATGGCTGCCCGCAGTGTCGTTCCACTTCCGGCGCAAGGATCTATCACCACATCGTCCGGATCAGTGAATATTTCTATCAGTCGCTCCAACAGAGGCACAGGCTTCTGCGTAGGATGTACCTTTGGCGTAGAGTTGTCACGTACCCATTCAAAACAGTTGAATATCATCTGCCCGTCGTTATTGAATTTAGGTAGCCTATCCTTATAGAGTATCAATCCATATTCACAGTTACCAACCACCTTCATATTGGCCTTCAACACTTGCGCCGAGAAATTCTTACGGAATACTAATGGCGTGTAGTGCATGAAGCCATAACGCTTGCCTAACTCTATGTAATAGTGCAACTGCTCGAAAGCGCAGAACAATATCATACACGGGGCTTTGCTTTTCTTTCTTGAACCTACCGTATCGTTGTCGCTCGCCCCCCCCTAAATTTGTCTCAATATCAGCATCCGTTACGCCTTGCTTAGGCTCTTTGACCAGCATCTGCGAGCAGAAATGCATGAACTCCGCAGGACGGAAATCTTTATCGGTGTCGAAAAACTCTTTGCCGGCCAATTCACTCTCACCGTTCTTGTTGTCGCCGTCTTTATACCAAACTGGATTACTGGCGTAGGCGTTCTTGCCAAGATTATAAGGCGGGTCAGCAATTATCAGCTGGGCATGAGGTATGCCATAGGTCTTGAAATTCTGAAAGTGATCGTTTATCAGTCGGCATCTGCCTTTGATAATTGTAGCTTCGTTGTCGATAATGTTACTCATAGTCATTGTTGTTTTTTGTTGTATAAAAATGTTTCTTAGAACGGCAAATCTTTGTCCTCTAACTGTGGCAAAGCATTAGCCGTATTATTGTTCTCATTGCTACTTGCATATCTCCTGCCCTGTTTGCGCGTGCGGTAGTTTTCCCAACGTTCTTTCTCTTCGTCAGTCAAAACCACAGGGACACCATTCTCATCCCGATAGGGCAATGGATCAAGCTTTTCGGCATAATCTTTTGCAATACGTTTCAATTCCTTATAATCCTTTGGTACATCATCTTTACCCGGACGGAAAAAGAAAAACACATGTTTAGATGTCTGAAGATACCTTATATATTTCGGCTCGATGGTGTTGTCGTTCTCCCATTCACGGCCCACAAAATACTCCTGCGTTACCCATGCCTGCAACTTAAAGCAACGACGCTGCTTGTCACTGCTGTTCTCAAACAGATGCTTGGGATTGCATGTAATAGACATGTTCTCGCAGTAGTCATATATCTTCTTCTTGAACGTAGCACGGCTGTACTCTTTCGATTTGCCCTCAGAAGCGTCTGCCCAGTCGCGCATGAACTCGTTGAACATATCATCCGTACAAACAGGTACGCCGTATATCTCATCCCGTGAGAAGAACCACTCGAAGTAGCGCACAATGCTCTCGGTGAGCTTCTGCACCATCTGACGGCGGCGCACATTCTCTTGCGGCGCGATGGCAAACGTGTGGTAGCGCATGATGAACTGCACCGCGAGGGCGCAGAGGTATATCGTCTGGTTGCGGTCGGTGTCGGTGAGCTGATCCGGCTCCATACGGAAGTTCTTCATCACGTCCTTTGGCGATCGTGCCGGCTTGCGCTTCTGCGGATTGGCACGGGCGAAACGGTCGGAGAATGACACCAGGGGAAAGCGTCCGATGGTGGAGTCGTCATCATCCGTAAGGGGCGAGTTACTGGTGATCACGTTCAGCGGACTGTCCTCAGTCTTGAACAGTACGGGGTCGCCAAACTTTTTCTCTACCTTCATGCCGGAAGTAATCTTATTATAAAAGTACTTCATCGGAAATCCTTTCGGCTTGTCCTCCCAGTGTACCACACGGTATTTGCCGGGATAGATAAGAAGGTCGGAGAGGCAGAACTTCGCGTCCGTGACGGTCAGAAACTCCTTCATGTCCACCTTCAGCACGTTCACTGCCGTACCCACCACGAGGTTTACCATGACCGACTTACCCGAGCCGCCGCTTGCCTGTTTCTCGTCCTGGATATTGTCCTCCAGGAGATAGGGGCAGATGGTCTGCATATCATCCCACGAGCGATAACAAAGCCTACCGATGCACGAAAGCATATTGGCAAAATGCGCACTGATGATGGCGTTGTCCGTAGCGGTCAGTTCGCCGTGGTTGCGGATGGTCTCCTGCTCATGCTCCCAAAGCACGTTGGAGCAACCGCGCACCACGCGCAGGATAGGCCACATATCCTGCTCGTGCTGTCCTTGCCAGTCCACTACCCATCGGTAGGTCTGGCTCCATTCTTCGAGGTCGGCGCGCATCTGCCCTATCTCGAAAGTGGAAAAGACTGGCGAACCGTCCTCATTGCGCATGGCATCCTTCTGGTTGATGGCCGCCAAGCGGTCGCGGTATTCCTGGCTCTCGGAAATCACAAACGGGGTCTTGAACGCCCGCATCGTGAAATCGTAGGGCTTGCGCGCCAATGCCGGGATGAAGAAGTTTATCTTGTCGTAAGACACCGGCGTTATCGTATCGGGCGTAATCTTCAACGCCACGTTGCGAAAGTAGAAAAACTCCGTTTTGTCGTCGAAGGCATCCGCAAACTTTATCACCATCGACTGCAAACCGCCCGCAGACTTCTCGGTGAAGGTCTTGTCGATAAGGTTGGCGCAGTCTGACATCAACCGTTGCTCGTTGTCGCTATGTCTCCAGCTCTGCTCTATAAACTCCAACAGCAATACCTTCGCCGCCTGGATGATGCTCTTTGCGTCGATATACTCCACAAAGCATCGGTCGAGGTGGATATACTGTCCCAAGAGGTCGGTGCTCTCGGGGTCTATCATGCGGTAATATCCGCGGGCCGTCATAAAGAGCCATACCTTCGTGGGGCTGACCTTGCACGTTGCCGGCTTCGGCTTACCACTGCGCGGGTCGCGGGGATATTCTATCTCGAAGGGGTCGGTATTGTGTGCGCCACGCAGACGTGAGTAAAGCGGAAGGCGCAGGTCATGGTCGAACTTGAAGTTGTCCTCGTCGGTCATGCGGTAGGCCATCATGTAGTCGCGCACACTCCTTGGTGTGCAACCATAGAGCCACTGCCATCGCTGGTTGTAACGGATGCGGAAAGCGTCCGGAAGCATGGCATAGTGAATATCGCTATACTTGGTGGCTATCGCTCCGCAGTCGCGCTGTGAGGCAATATCGTTCGGGTAGAGGATAATCACGCGCTCAGCAAAGCGGTTCATCTTCTGGTATTGCACTGCGTTGAAGTCGAGCTTTTCCTGTCGCCACTCGCCGCGGTCGATATACCAAAAGTTTTTGCGGCCAATACTGAAAGCCACATGATACCAACAGTGCTTCTGGAAATGCGCATCACTCTCCTGTTTGTCTATCCGCAAGGAGCGCATGGCGTAATATACGCTCAACGCATCTTCGGGTGTGCGACAAAACACGATGTTGCGCGCCTTGATGTCGGTGATCTTGATGGGTTCTTGCTCGGCATGGAAGGTACCTTTCGGATTGCCGTCCTTGTCCTCGTTCTCCACCCATATTTCTTTCGTCTCAGTATATTGCTCGTCCGGCTGGTATTTCTGTATGGCGGCATGCACGGCGGTTGTCGCACTGTCGCGGTGCTCCACGGCATAGTTGAACACCATGTCGCCCATGAGCCACTTGCTCACCTTGCGCACTGTGTGATCCTCACTGGTAGAGAATACTATCGGGTCGCCCTTCATCGCCGGACGGAACAGGCAACCGCATGACCCCACGGGGCCTATCGTGTCGGTGGCGAAGCATACAAAGAGAGGGTTCCACGGAGTGCCATAGATAATCTCACTCACCTGTTGGCCGTCGCGTATCACGTTGGGCAGCGTCACCTTGTCTACGGCATAGATACGGAAGTCATCATTCAGCATCTTGGTAGTAAAGTCCTTGCCGAAACCGTATGCCGGTACACCCTTGTTTAGTGTTACCTCGCAACCGAGAGCCGCCAGCTCCTGCGGATTGAAATCCGTCTTAGGCATGAAGGAGAATGTCTCGATGGTCTGTTGCGCTATCGTGCGGTAGTCCATCTTACCGAACACCTCCGGGAAGGCGTTGCGCACTTTTTCGCTGTCGCCATAATAACGCGTGACGAGAGCCTTGCAGATGCGCTGGAGGCTCTGCCCGTGCATCGGAAGATGGTGTATCTCCGCATAAAGTTCTATCGCGCCGTAACCGGTCTTGCCGGTCTTGGTGCATTTCCACTTTATTGCGCCGTGCTGCGCCTGTCGGTTATCATCCACCCCTACCCCATTATACAAACCACCTCGCTCATTCTTATAGATAATAAAATGAGGAGTCTGCCCGGCATTGCCATTATCTAAGCCTTGCACATTCTTCTGACAAAACGGACAGAAACACGCCGTCTGGTCGTCGAAGTGCTGTTCATCGGCCGGCTTCACAAGCGAAGTCATATCGATATTAGCAATACGGTTTATCGTTGGATGATAGATCATTATCTATTATCTTTTAGATGAATAAAGAGAAAGACCGAAGCGGACGGTGCGCCAAACTTTCAGTGCGTCACGATGAAGCCTTTAATTCTTTCGTGACACCACCTTATCGGGATGGATAGTATCACATCCTCACCGTCGCCAGGTCTTATCTCTTGTGAAACATCAACATTTACAATTCTTCTTTCTTTTCAGTCATAAGTTTAGGAAAGATTCCAATTTATACCTCCTTACAGTGCAATTGCATAACCGTTGTATATACGAGATGAAAAGGGTAATAAATTCCTTCACGGAAATAAACCTTTCGTCAAGTCCTATTATGCCAACTACGTTGCGCCAATAATGCTTACCATTCTTCACTCGGCAAGAATGTTCATAAGTCACAATTAAATCACGGACTTTTCCGGTCATCATCTTGTGAATGTTCTTGCAAGCGTCACGCAGCAAGGCGAAAGGCGCACCGAGAAATAACAGTGACGGAATATTATCATCCAAGCCACACACCGTTTCCGTATAGGCTATACGATGGCGATACTGATATTTCAACGGTCGCCCCGCCTTACTTTGTCGGTCTCCTACACCTACGTTTGGCATATATTGCAGTTCGTTATAACGCTTCGGCAATGTCATTAGTAACCCTCTCTTATAGCTTTGTTCATAATAGTTCGCGCCCTATCTCCTTTTATGCTACGGAGATAGTTCATCATCTGCCAAGTGGAATATATGCTCCGCTTACAATCATATATCGGGTCATGGGGTACGCTCTCGCCAGGCAACTCATCCACGAGCATATAAGCTCGTTTGGGGTCAAACTCTGCTCCAGCAATAGCGCATATTGTGTGCGCGCCCTCCATAAAGAAAGTACGGTGGTCACGGAAATTACGATAATCTAAAGGCATATCAATGTCATAATGATAACAGATATTGCGCAAGATTGCAATATCAAAATCAGTACCCTGCGACCACAGGCATACGCCAGTCTCACCCGTAAGTTCCTTCACGTCGTCTATCCATATAAACAAGTTCTGCATCACGCGCTCAATAGGCTGGCAAGCCCAGTCCTCCAAGTCGGAGTCAAGAACCGCAAACTTTGCGTCATCGCTCTGGTTAGCCCACCACTTCGCCGTGGCATCATCAAACGTGAAACCATTGACAAACATACCGCGAAGGTCTACATGATTACTAAACACATAATCGCAATCAATTCCCTTGCCGCCTGGCAACGGAAAGAATGGCGTATCTTTGCCGTCACGCTTCCATGCCACCGCACCTACAGACATCACCGCAGCAGTGGGGCAGAGACCGCAGGTCTCTAAGTCAATTGTAATATCTAACATGATTTTTCGTCTATAAATTGTTTAAGTATTGTTTCTATTCCTTCTTTTTCCCAAGGCTTCCAACTGTCGTCAGTCGAAAATCGCTTAATCGTTGTAGCGGGAGACATTCCACGCTCATTCATAAAATCGCAAAACTTGCGACACAAACCTCTGTTCACCTTCTTCAAGCAAGAATAAAACATGCCTGGGATGTCACTCTGTACTAAAGTATAATAATAGCCTTTATCACCAGAATTAGACTGCGGATCGTCTTCATCCACATATTCTAACAACAGTTTAGCTATATCTTTCAATTGTAAGAATTGTTTTTTGCATTCTTCAACACCCTTTATTTCCCATGCCGCAAATCCTTTTTGGAAGAAACGAAGATAAAACGTTGACGTAGTGAAACCTTTTCGTTCAAACACAGCAAGCATCTGCTTCTTCTCGTCAGCGGATAAATCCCCAGGATTGAAAAATGTGTTAGGATAAAAGATTTTATCCATTAATTCTTTGGTCATATTCTCTTTAATTCTTAATTTTAGTGCAAAAATAAATCTAAAAAATCAAACAAACAATAGTTAGAATTGATTTTGAAATCAAATTAACTCTTATTAAAATTATAACTATTAAAATACTCTGATTATGATGTACCAATACAACTTCTCTTTCTTGGCTCAATGGATGGAAGCCAACAAAAATATTCCCAAGGGAGCAATACAACAGGCGATAGGCGCACGGTCAAACAACGGTCTGAAATCATGGATACGTGGTGAAGGTCCAATGCCAATCATCAGTATGCTACGCTTCTGCAACACATTTCAGATACCAATATCCGCGTTCTTCCGCGACAATGACGCAGACGGCACAGAGCACATGATAAAACCAAATGGAGAGGAACAGTTAGAACCAAACGGAGGTTTTGCCACCAGTACAGATGACAGAGCGCGCGGCGAGCGGTCACTGCTCAATCCGCTCGACGTAAACATCACGCCATCCATCATACCAGGAATGATGTCCCAAGAAAGAACTAATCTGCAAAAAGAAACGCAAAAAACGGTTTCCATGCAGACAACGGCACAGAAAGTTGATACCGTAGTAGGCAACTTCGGCAACGCCAGCCTATCCACGTTCATGGAGTTGGAATCAAAGCACCGCGCGCAACAAGACAAACTACTCAACATCATATCGGAACAACAAAAACAGATTGTTGACCTTACACGATTACTCATGGAAAAATCACAAACGCGACCATATAGCAACGTTACAGATAACGATTATCCGACCATGGCCGCAGAGCCAAACGTAAGTAGGTAAAAAAATCGAGTAGGAGGAAAACGAAGTAGTTTTCTTCCTACTTTCGTTTTCCGACCT
>CAVKVO010000003.1:0-28109 GCA_963659575.1 Prevotella sp. CAG:1031 | reverse complement strand
CGGCCATGTTCACCTACGGTATGGCCTACGGCGTGAACCACGGACTGCTCAACGCAAAGGAGTACAAGCCCGTGATATACAAGGCATGGAACGCTATGGTGAACGACTGTCTACACAAGGACGGTTTCCTCGGCTACGTTCAGGGTTCGGGCAAGGAGCCTAAGGAGGCACAACCAGTGACCTACGACCGCGAACCCGACTTCGACGACTACGGTCTCGGCGCATTCCTCATGGCAGGAACAGAGATTTACCGAATGAAATAAGGTCTGACGATAACTGCAATTGGGCGGAAACGGAAGTGGAACATCATCGTTCAACTCCCGTTTTCGCCCAATTTGTTTACGCGAAGCCCTACAACGTGGCTGAGAAAGCGGAGCCGACGGTGAGCGTATTCATATACTCCCGACTGTCGCGACTGTGCGACGGAAGGAGGTTGTAGTCGAGGAAAAAGCGCATGGCGTAGTGCTTCTGCGCACGAAAAGTCATGGACAAACCACTGCCGAAGCACACTCCGTGGTTTTCGGAAACAGTCTTCCCGGTAAGCGTCAGTTCGGGATAGCGCACCGAACCGACGAGGGCTTTGCTGCCAATGAGCCAGCGCGGCGACAACGGATAGGAGAAATAGGCTCCGCCGCAGAGCGAAACGGCCTTGAAAGTGCTCGATTCGGCATCCACACCGTTGACTATTATCTGCATGGACGACACCGCAAAGCGTCCGCCAACGCCCACGTAAGGATTGAAAAACCATGCGCCCTCGGCTCCCACACTGCTGCCCGACGAGGTGCTGAACTGCGTTTCCGCGTCGATATCGTAATGGCTCAGCGGCACATTCATGCCGAGATACAACCCCACAAACGACGGTTTTTGCCAGCGGTCATACATTTCTTCTTTGGCAGAAGGCCTTATGCCCTTGTCCCTAAAGAGCAAATCGGCCAGCCAATAGCCGGCCTCGGTGGCCATGATGCCTATGCCTGCTCCGGTGAGCACGTCGCTCAACCAGTGTTTGTTGTTGGCCATGCGCATCAGTCCCGTGGCCGACGCTGCGGAATAGGCCCCGACGCCTATCCACGGACTGATGTGGCCATACTCCTTGTTGAGCATAGTGGCCAGCATGAATGCCGTTGCGGTGTGGCCAGAAGGGAACGACTGGTTGTTGGAACCATCGGGACGCGTCACGTCGGTGGTGTTTTTCAGCACATTCACCACACCAGCCATAATCGCCGCAGACGCAGCATCGGACACAATCATGCGCGACCACGAACTGCGACTCTCCACTCCGGCGGCCTTCATGGCCAGCATTACGGCCAAGGGAGAGAACTGCAGATAGTCGTCAACGTGGCGGTTGAACTCCGGCATATAGCTGTTGCGCAGGTTGCGGAAGTGGGTGTCTTCGCCCTTGGCAATCAGTCCGCCGACAATGAGTGGCACACCCACGTAGGTCATACTGTAGAGTCGGGATGTGGCAATGCGGTCGATGACGGCGGTGTTTGCCGCAGACGTTTCCGGCAAAGCCACCGCAGTGGAGTCTTGAGGCTGCGCCTTAGCGGTTGCGGCAAGCACCGTAGCCGCCAAGAAAGCGCACACTTTGGTTGCACATGACATGATGTTCATGCGTGCAAATGTATGAAGTTTGTGTTACGATTGTGTTACACCCGTGTTGCATTGGCGTTACCGAAGGGGTGCAAACATCACTGACCAACGCTAAAAATCGAAGCGGAGACCGAGGCTAAGGTTGAAGTTGAGCGGTTTGTCGCGATAGACGGTTGACAGGCCGCTGCCGTTGTTGAAGTGGTAGCTTGCGCCCGGCTCAACGAATAGACCGGCGTTGGACAGGAAAAGGTATTCAGCTCCTGCCGACGCGTGAACCGAAAACTGCAATCGGGCAGACGAGATGCGCTCCGAAACGCTGGCTGACTGCTGGTCTTGACCGACTGTTTCGGTGACGGCTTTGCCACTCACCATACGCTCAACCATGCCGCCACCGCCAACATAAACATTGAAATGGCGGTTGCGCCACAGCGAGTAGTTCACGCCAACGGGTATGCCGACGTAGTGCAACCGCTGCACGGTGGTGCTCCGCTCGGTGCCTATGGTGCGGTCGATGTCGGAACGGAGAAGACTGTAGGACAGTCCGGTGGTGAGAGTGAGGCGGTCTGAGAGACGGAAGCCAACCTCCACGCCGAGGCGAACGGGCTGACTGTGGCGAACATCGCACTGCTCTTCGGCTCCTTTGGGATTGGCAGTGGAAACGTCGTTGCCATTCATTTCCTCCTCATAGTCACCGTAGGGCGACGCCGAAGCGAGCATCAGCGGCTGCACACTCGACGCATTGCCACCCAAAGCGGCGTTGGAAACGTAGGCTTTCACATCCACAAGCGATGTTCCGCCGTTGCGCTTAGTAGTCACGTCGGCCTCTGCAAACAAGTCGTTGTAGTGGTATTGGCGCGGCTCATGGGCTGCTGCATCCTGTCGAGGCTGCTCCTGCTGCGACTGTGCCACGGTTTTTCCCTCGTCGGTCTGCGCAGTGGCTATGGTTGCAGAGCTGTCGGCAGCGGTTGAAGAGACTGCCTGGCGAATGTCTGTGCCGCCAAGAGCTTGCTCCTCTTCCGCCGCCGCGCTACCCATACCGTGCGCCAAGCCCGGTTTTGCTGTGGTCATTAAGCACAGCATCCCACCTCCGCTGTTGGCTACAGAAGCGGGATTATCATTGTTATCCTGGGATTCGATTGTGCCGGAAACAGCCTTTTGACGACCGTTTCCATTGACTGAGGCCGTCTCAGCAACGGACCCGGCTCCGTTTGAGCCATCGTTTGCCACAAAGAGCACTGCCGCTCCGCCCACGACAAGAGCCACAACGGCTGCCGCAGCCACGCGACTGTAGCGACGGAAAGAAACGATCCGCGCACGCTGATGCTGCCTGCGGGCAGTCAACGCCTGGTCAATTTCGCTCCAAGACAGTTGCGGAGACGGCTCTTCAAGCTTCTCCAACTTGCGTCTGATGTCCTCTTCCCATTGATTGTTCATGGCTCTTTATGGTGATTTGTTGTTCCGGTAGACGTTAATTTCTCTTCATGTATTCTCTTATGCCACGTGCAAGTATTGCCTTGGCGCGGTGCAGCTGCGAGGCAGAACTACTCTCCTTGATGCCGAGCAGCAGGGCAATCTCTTTGTGGCTTTTGCCCTCCATGACATAGAGGTTGAACACTGTGCGATAGCCGTCGGGCAGTTGGCTAATCAGGGTTTGCAGTTCTTCAGGCGGAATGTTGGCCACCTCGGGTGTGTCGTCGCTGGTGTCGGCAAGGCGTTCGGCATCGGTGTCGAGCGAAACGGCGCACAGACGCGAGCGGGAACGCAGAAACGAAAGTGAACTGGTGACCACAATGCGCATGACCCAAGCCAGCAGTGAACCTTCGCCGCGATAGGAGAAACTGTCGATATGGCTTATGACGGTGAGCATGGCATCTTGCATCACGTCCTGCACATCGTCGGCATTGCCCACATAGCGCAGGCACACGGCAGAAAGCCGCCCGGAGTAAAGGGCATAGAAATCGCGCATCGCCGCGCTCTCGCCACGGCGAATACCTCTCGCAATCGCTTCTTCCCTACTCTTTTTGCCAAACATCGTCAGTGTCTCTGTGTCTGTATTCTTAGTTCCGAAGGCATTTCTTGCCTCGGCTATTCTGGCTTATATCGTGTGTTGGTTAGTTGGTCTTTTTGCGTGGAACGTACTTGAACACGGCGGTCTTTGTGCTGTCGCCCTGGGCGTTCTTGGTGAACGATTTCCACTGAATGGTGATGTTGATTGCACCAGTGGCCTCGTCAATAGATTCAGGCAGACGGAACGCCACGAGTGCGTCGCCCACTTTGCCAGCCTTCTCGCCGTTGGCATCGTGATAGAGCGTGAAGAGATAGGGTGTGTTGGCATCGGTGCGGTGAACGAGATTGATTGTATGCGTCTTGTTTCCGCCCCAGATGGTGCGCAGACGAAGGGTCATATAACCGTCTTCGGCCACGGTTTCAAAGCTCTTCACTATCTCTATGGGATCGTTGCCGTAGGCTTTCAGGTTGCCGTCGGTGCCATTGTTCTTCGCAACTGGTTTGGTGAGTATGGTGTCCATCCAGTTTACAAACACCATCTTGTTGGCTGGTTTTGCCGCAGTGCCTTCCACCAAGGACAGATTGGCCAGTGCACGAATCTCCCGGTTGCCGTAGGGCGAGGCAGTGCGGTTGGTAGGCAGCGCAAGGGTGTTGCTGTCCAACTGCAGATACATCTGCGAGTTGTCGGCATTGGGCTTTATGGTGACCACGGCATTGGCGTATGCCTTGCTGTAGCCGTTGTCGTCGTCCTTGCTACACGACTGTATGGTTGCCGCACATACGCAAGCGATAGCCACTGTCTTGAAAATAGATCTGATATTCATTTCGTTCTTTTCTTTATTACTTGTTGTTTTCTATCCGACTCGCTACTCTTGACTTCTGGCTGCGCGCCGACCGTTGTCTTTTCGCTTGTCTGACAGTAAAAGCACGCTATGACGGAAATCTTGCATCGGGTTACGGTTAAAACGTGTTAATCCGCAACAGATATATGCCTACGCCGTTCATAGCCAGTTGTACTGACGCTGGCGGGAATACATGGAGAGGGCGACCAAAAGGCTGACCACGGCAACATAGAGGATGACTACTTGGAGCAGCGACATGGGCGGTACAGTCACCGAAGCGCACGGCCACGAGGAGATGAAACGAAGGGCTGCACCAACCCACTCTACCACATAGCTAAGCACGGCGACCGACCATCCGCCCACAACGGGTATGAGCGAGAGCAGGGGCAGAGCAAGAAAGGCGTAGATGATAAATGTGGCAGCAGGAACAACAAAGAGATTGGCCACGAAGAAATAGACTGGCAGGCGACCGAAGTAGGCTGCCATGAGCGGAAGAGTGCCAAGCGTGGCGACGGCGGACAGGAGAAGGAGATTCCAAACAAAGCGAACTAAGGGATGGCTCTGCTGGTATGGGAGAGGCACAAGGGGCAACAACGACTTGTGGAAGCCAAGGATGAAAATCATGGCAGCGAAAGACAGTTGGAAACCGATGTCGAACAGTGAGAGGGGATTGGCCACAAGTATGACCAAAGCGGCAAAGGCGAGGACGTTGAGCGAGGCCCCGTGACGACCGGTGAGACCGGTTATGGAATAGACAGTGACCATGACGGCGGCACGAACCACCGACGGTGGCAGTCCAACCATGAAGACATAGCACCACATGGCGGCAACGGCCAACAGTTCGTAGACAGACCTACCCTTGCGGCCAAGGCTAAGCATGGTCAAAAGGGAGTAGATTATGCTGAGGTGCAAGCCCGACAAGGCGAGCACATGGGAGACGCCTGAAGTGGAATAGGCATTGCGCACATCGACGGAAACGTTGGCTTTGTTGCCCAGCACCATGGCTGACGGTATGGCAAGAGCCTGACCGGAAAGGCCGAGGTGGGCGTAGTGGGCTTCAATGCGGTGGCGCAGACGCAGAGCGGAAAGGCGTGCACGGGTGAGCAAGGACAATGATGTGAGGTCGAGAGAGGCGGTGCGCCAATAGTTTGGCCACACTCTGGCCATAGCCACTATGCCACGGCTCTTCAGAAAACATGCATAGTTGAAGAACGAACTTCCGCGTTGGAATGGTTTGTCCAGTGTGGCTTTGAACACTACTCCGTCACCTACGTTGAGTTTGCGGCCGTTGTGTTCCCCGTCTTCGTTTCTTTTGAAATAGACTCTAACGCCTTTGCCTGTCAGAGGACCGGACAGTATCACCACGTCGGCTCGAAGGGTTGCTTTTCGCACAGTCACTGGTTCGTCAACAACCACGGCTTCCACAGTGGTCAGGCATGGCAGTTGGGGTGCAGAAAGATTGCGGTTGGCAACTCCGACCGACAGGATTCCAACCATAAACGTGAGCGCAAGCAGTAGCAGAGTGTTGACAAACGGACGGCGAATGAGCAACAATACAGCAAGCAACAACACACCTACCAAGCACAACGCCGGCACCCATCCAAACAACAAGCCGAACCGGTCGCCAAAGACTATGCCGCCAACAAAGCAAAGGGCAATGGGCACAAGCGGATAGAGGCTGAACAGTGTTTGAATACGGTTCGAAAGGGGTGTCATAAGCAGGAATGGCATTAGGAGAAAATCACTGAAGATGCGAGGCTACGATAAACGTCTATGGTAAAGATTTGCCCAACATCGTTGGTATACTGCGCAGAATAATCTTCGGGAACGAGACAGGAAGTCTTCGGAAAACGGAGGCGTAACAATTAGCAAATAGGCCGAAAACGGAACGGAGCCGGAACACATACTGAAAGGTAGTGTCCGGCTCCGTATGGTTTACTGTGCCGATGGTTTAGTTGCAAGCTACAACAAGCCAGTCGTAGACGCAGCTGCACACTCCGAAGAAGGCTATGCCTATGGTGCAGATGGCAAGGGCAAGCTTGGTGCTGCAGTCACTGCTGAATGTGGGCAGCGGTGTGTCGGTCTTGTTGATGTACATGCACTTCACAATCTTCAAATAGTAGAAGAGGCTCGGTACGGTGTTTATCAATGCGAGGAACACTACCACATAGGCCACGACAGAACCCTGTTCGGCAGCCGCCATGAAGACGAAGAACTTGCAGAACATACCGGCGAACGGGGGAATACCTGCCAGGGAGAACAGCGCCAAGGTCATAAGGAATGACAGCTTGGGGTTGGTCTGGTAGAAACCGTCGTAGCAACTCATCTTGGTTGTGCCGCCGCCACGTGTCTCAACAACATTGATCACGGTGAACACTGCCATGTTGGCCACCACGTAAATGAGCACATAGAACATCAGTGCGGCCAGTCCCATTGAGCTGTTGCCCACGGCGGCAAGCATGATGTAGCCGGCCTGCGATATAGAGCTGAACGCCATGAATCGCTTGAGTTCCGACTGGCGCAGGGCAAACAGGTTGGCTATGGTGATAGTGAGCACGATGACGATGTAAAGAAGGTGCTCCCAATAGTCTACCATAGGTGCAAACACCTTCATCAGAATGGTCATCAAAGCGAACGCTGCGGCTCCCTTGGACACTACGCTCAGATAGCCGGTGACGGCTGTGGGCGCACCCTGATAGGTGTCGGCTGTCCAGAAGTGGAACGGCACAAGCGAAATCTTGAAACCAAGTCCGCTGAAGAAGAACACCAAGCCCATGATGGTGAGAGGTGAAGCGGATATGCGAGCGGCAACATCGTCGAAGTACAATGTGCCTACTGCACCGTAGAGGAATGATATACCATAGAGCATCACACCGCTTGAGAACGTTGCGGTGAGGACAAACTTGGCTGCGCCCTCGGCGGAGTTCTTCTTGAACTTGTCGAAAGCCACAAGGCAGGCCATAGGCACTGACGCCATTTCAAGTCCGAGGAAGAACATGAGGAAGTGGCCTGACGATATCATAATGTACATACCAAGCAGAGTGGAAACGAGCAACTCGTAGAACTCGCCCTCTTTGTTGAGCACGTCCTTGCGTCCAACCCACGACTGCGACATCACAAGCACGATGAACGCGCCGGCAGTGAGTATCACCTTCATCACATTGGCGGCTGCTGTGGCCTCATAGAGACCAGAGAAAGCCGACGCAGCGGGAGCAATAAAGCACACCGCAGTCTGTGCGGCCAACAATATGCCCGCCAGCAGGCTCAATGTGGAGTGCTTCTTGTCGCCCTTGAGTATGAGGTCGGCGAGAAACACTATTACCAAGACAGCCATCAGAGTGGCTTCAGGAAGCATGTTAAAAAACTGACTGTAATCCATCTTTGTTGTTCCTACTGGTTTTAAATGTTAATTACACTGAGGATTGGACTTACCGCATCGCCTATCACATTGCTTGCCCACAAGGGGAATGTACCGAGTCCGGCCACGCAGAAGATGAGGCAGCACACGGCGAAGCGCTCGTCCCAAGTGGCGTCGGTAAGCTCAAGGTAGTGCGGATTGGTTACTTTCTCGAACAGTATGAAGCCCACTGTGCGCAGAATGTAGACTGCCGTAACCACAATGGAGGTGCAGGCAATGATGGTGCAGCAACGGTGGAACGTGTCGGGATTCTCAAACGAACCGACGAATATGCTCATCTCAGCAATAAAGCCTGAGAAGCCAGGAAGACCGAGGTTGGCCAAACCGGCGATGACATAGCCCACGGAAAGGAACGGCATAATCTTCATCAAACCGCCAAGCTCGCGGATGTCACGGGTGTGGGTGCGGCCATAAATCATACCGATGAGGGCGAAGAACAAGGCTGTCATAAGTCCGTGAGAAAGCATCTGAAGGATGGCTCCCGTGCAAGACACCTTGGTCATCATAAGCAGAGCGAACAGCACAAGACCGCAGTGGGACACCGAAGAATAGGCGTTGATGAACTTGAGGTCGGTCTGAACGCAAGCGGAGAAGGCTCCGTAAACCACAGAAATGGTGGTAAGGATGAGGAATATCCACGCCAAATCCTGTGCTGCCTGCGGCAACAGGAACATGGCAATGCGGAAGCAACCGTAGCCTCCGAGCTTCATAAGCACACCTGCGTGGAGCATGGACACCGAGGTAGGCGCACAACCGTGACCGATAGGTGACCATGTGTGGAACGGGAACAGTGCACCAAGCACACCGAAACCGATGAACACAAACGGGAACAGTACGTTCTGCACGTTGCCTGGTATCATGTTGTGATGGGCTATCTCAAGGATGTTCATCGTTGTTGCTCCGTTGAAGAAGTATATGCCGACGATACCAAGGATGATAAGAGCAGAACCGCCCATGAGCATAAGCGTAAGCTTCATTGCTGCATATTCCTTGCGACCAGATCCCCAGTAGCCAATGAGCAGGTACATCGGGATAAGTGCCACCTCATAGAACATGAACATGGCGAACAGGTCGATGCAGATGAAGAAGCCGTAAACTCCAGTTGAAAGAAGCGTGAACCACATGAAGAACTCCTTGGTGAGGGGTTTCAGCTTCCACGAAGCGAAGGTTCCCGTGAACACGATGATGCTCGAAAGCAGCAGCATCACAACGGAGATGCCGTCAACGCCCACGGCGTAATTGATGTGGAGTGAGGGGAACCACACTGTAGACGCTTGCAGAAGCATCTCCGCATCGTTGCCCGCTGAACGCTCCGAGATGAAATAGAAGGTCAGCCAAACCGACAGTGCCAAAAGACAAGACGCACCGGCCACCATCACGCCCCGCACTTGGTTGACGTTGCGTGCAAGCCAAAGGCCCAGCAGCATCAACACGGGGATTACTACGAATAGACTTAATATGTTCATCTTTATGTTATATGCAAAGTAATATTAATGTTAGAGCCACTGTTCCTGTGAGGAACCATACAGCATACTGGCGCACGTCGCCGCTCTGCCATGGACGTATGGTCTCGCCAGCCTCGTTGGCACCCCAAGCACTGAAGTCAATAAGACCATTGATGATGTGCTCGTCTATCCAACGCACAGGATAAGACACGAAACGGAACAGTATCTTGTGGGTGACGAACATATAAACCTCGTCGAGGTAGAAGCGCTTGTATGCCCAACGGTGCAGACGCGGGAATGTTGCGTACAGCTTGTCGGCCACGGGCTGCTTCTCACCTTTATATATATATGTGGCGAGGGCGATAGAGAGAATTGCAATCACAGTGGAAGTGGCTGCCACTTGCGGGTCGAAGTGTACGGTGTAGGCGGTGCCAGCAGCACTTACTATAGAACCAAAACTTGCCCAACTCCAACCAAGGAAACCACCAAGAGTGGTGACAACGCCGACTCCTACAGTGACAACGCTGAGGAATACCAATGGGAATGTCATCGTGGCAGGAGCTTCATGGGGAGTGTGCTCAGCATGAAGTTCCTTGTTTTCTGTACCCCAGAATATGCCGTAGTACAGACGGAACATATAGAAGGCGGTCATTGCGGCAACCATTGTCATCCACCAACCGCAAACGGGTGAGTACTCAAAGCATGCGGTGATAATCTCGTCTTTTGAGCTGAAGCCCGAGAAGAAAGGAATACCAGCGATGGCAAGGCAAGAGATGAGGAATGTTGCGTGGGTTATTGGCATATACTTGCGCAAGCCACCCATGGTTGACATCTCGTTGCTGTGTACGGCGTGGATGATGCAACCGGCACCAAGGAACAGGCAAGCCTTGAACATGGCGTGGGTGAACAAGTGGAACATGGAAGCCATGTAGCCAAGCTGTGCATGGTTGTCAAGCACCGCACCGTGGTGTCCGGGAAGACTAACGCCAAGAGCCACCATCATAAACGCTATCTGCGAAATGGTTGAGAAAGCAAGTACACGCTTGATGTCGCTCTGGGCGCAAGCCACAGCAGCAGCATAGAAAGCGGTGAACGCACCGACAACTACAACAATCTGCATTGCACTTGGAGCGTACTCAATCCAAATGGGGAACATACGTGCTATCTGGAATACACCAGCCACAACCATGGTGGCAGCGTGGATCAAGGCAGACACAGGTGTCGGGCCTTCCATTGCGTCGGGCAACCAAATGTGCAAGGGGAACATGGCTGACTTACCAGCACCACCGATGAACATCAGCACAAGGGCTGTGGGCAGGATGCAACCGCCAGCGGCCACGGCACGAGCAGTGTCGCACGTAGTGAAGGCAGTCATGCCTTCTGCTATCTGCACCTCTGTGCCAGTGAAAGAGAAGTTGAACGAACCTGTATAGTAGCTGAACACGAGGATACCGATGAGGAAAAACAAATCGGCGAAGCGCGTCACGATGAACGCCTTCTTTGAAGCGTGTACAGCTGCGTGGAGCGTGTAGTAGAAGCCGATGAGCAGATAAGAGCTAACGCCCACAAGCTCCCAGAACATATACATCTGGAATATGTTTGTGGCCAGAACAAGACCGAGCATCGACATCGTGAACAACGAGAGGAAAGCGTAATAGCGCTGGAAACCCTTTTCGCCGTGCATATAGCCAAACGAGTAGATGTGGACCATGAGACTCACTGTAGAGATGACTATGAGCATCATCACCGAGATGGGGTCAAGCAGAATACCCATGTCGAAGTGGAGCGAGCCAAGGGGCAGCCACGTGTAGTTGTAAGGCACTATCGTGGCGAATGTACCGTCAGCAAGACGGTCGGCCGAGAAATACTTGAACGCGGTGACATAGCTCAGTATCGTCACCAGCCCGAGCGAGCAGGTGCCAATCAGTCCGGCTGTCTTGTGCGACCACGCGTACTTCTTATTCACGAATTCTGGCAAGCCGATCACCAGGAAGCTGATTAGCGGCAGCAGAAGAATCCATATTGAATATGTAAAATCCATAATCTAAAATTAATATTTCATGTTTTCAATACTGTTCACCTGATCGCTGTGGAAATTGCGGTAAACATTGATGATGATGGCTATGGCCACCGCACTCTCTGCCGCACTCACGCCTATGGAGAACAGCGTCATGAAGAAGCCCTCAAGCTCACCGGGGAACAACAGACGGTTGAACGCCGCGAAGTTGAGGTCAACCGCATTGAGCACAAGCTCCACTGAGATGAGCATAGCGATGAGGTTGCGACGCGTTACAAAACCAAACACGCCGATGAAGAACAACAGTGCGCTAAGCACAAAATAAAACTCTACTGGTACCATTACTTCTTCTCCTCTTCTTTACGTGCGACAACTATGCCTCCAATGATGCAGGCCAAAAGGAACACTGATATGAACTCGAACGGGAGCACATACTGATACTTGCCACTGCCGAGCAGAGCCATACCTATGGTGTTCATAGGCACTTCTGCATCGGGTGCGGCGCAAGCCATGCACATGAAACTGTTCTTGAGCAGTATGCCCACCACTGTGGCAAAGCCCACGATGGACACAAGGCCGACGAAAGCCACGCGACTACCCTTGAGTCTCTCCACGAGACCCTGCAGTGTGCGCTTGCTTACCAGCTGTATGGCGAAGATGTACATCATCGTGATACCACCGGCATATATGCTTATCTGCGCAGCTCCAAGGTAGGTGTAGTCGAGCAGGAAGTAGAGTCCCGCAATGCCGAAGAGCACGAAGAGCAGGAACGTGGCCGCACGCATGATGCGCTTGGTGAGCACGCACATTATTGCCGAGCCGAGGATTACGACCGCCAATATGCAAAACATAATCAAATTAGCCATGTTGCAATACTTCCTCCTTATTTCGTTTTAGTGTTAAACTTGCCTATTTCCTGTGGTGCACCGCCGTCGATGATGTTGGGCAGACTGCCACCTGTGTACACTTCCTTGTCGAGGTGGAGCACCAGCTTAGAGCGGTCGAACACCGCGTTCTCAAAGTCGTTGGTGAACTCGATGGCACCGAAGTTGCAGGCGTTGACGCACAGTTCGCAGAACATGCAGTCGCCGAGGTCATACTGGTAGTCCACCAGCTGACGCTTCTTCTTGCCAGTCTCAGGGTCTTCCACCATTTGCGACGTTATCTTGATGGTGTCGTTGGGGCACGCCTTCTCGCACAGTGTGCAAGCCACGCACTTGTATGCGCCAGCCTCGTCGCGGGTGAACACCAGACGGCCACGGTGACGCTTAGACACGTGCAGCGTGGTCTTGCGGTTTTCGGGATACTGCTCGGTGCTTTTGGGCGTGAAGTATTCCTTCATGGTGACCTTCATGCCCGTGGCGAGCGTCTTCATCGCCGCCCCGATTTCTCCGAAATATGATTTTTTAGAATCTTCCATTTCCTTTTATTCATTTAAAAGTGCCATCCAAAAGCCACTATAATTGTCATAAGCACGAGGTTGATCAGACACAGTGGCATGAGATACTTCCACTCAAGCTTCAGTATCTGGTCGATACGAAGACGGGGGAATGTCCAGCGCACCCACATGAGCAGCCATACCACGGCGAATGTCTTGCCGAGGAACCACACGATGCCGGGGATGTAATCCATCACAGTGTCGAAGGCTTCAATGCCGATGTTTACCGGTGCCCATCCGCCGAGGAACACTGTTGTAGCGATACCAGACACAACAAAGAGGTTGAGGTATTCAGCCAGGTAGTAGAAACCGAAGCCCATACCGCTATACTCTGTGTGGTAGCCGGCGGTAAGCTCGCTCTCGGCCTCAGCCAAGTCAAACGGGCCACGGTTGGCCTCGGCGTTACCAGCCACGAGGAATACCAAGAAAGCTATGATAGCAGGTATGTGACCCTGGAATATCAGCCAGTTCCAAGGACCAGTCTGAGCTTCCACGATGCCCGACATCTGCATTGTGCCGGTGAGTATCACTGCGGTGATGAGGCACAGGCCAAGCGACATCTCATAGGAAATGAGCTGCACTGCTCCACGCATGGCCGAAACCACACTATACTTATTGTTACTTCCCCATCCGGCCATGAATATACCGAGGATGCCTATGCTCGACACTGCCGTGAGCAAGAATACGCCCACGTTGAAGTCAAGCACTGTGGCTCCATTGTTCCAAGGCAGGAACGAGAATGTGCCAACCGAAGCTATCAGCACGAGGAACGGAGCTACGAAATACAGCAGCTTGTCGGCCTTGTCAACGGTGAAAATCTCCTTGATGAGCATTTTCAGCACATCGGCGAACACCTGGAACACGCCCCAAGGACCAACGCGCATCGGGCCGAGACGGCACTGGAAGTAGGCGCAGACCTTGCGTTCCATGAATATCAAGATGATAGCCAGCGCGGCGTAGCCCACAAGGATGAGCACGCCCACCAGTATGCACTCGATAAGAATCGACAGGAAGTCGCCCAGGCCAAGCGTTTGGCGCAGCAGCGAGTCGATCCATGTTGTTACTATACTGAAATCAAACATTTATCTTATTGATTTGAGATTTGTTTTTCTACTTTTCTTATCTGTCAATGTCGGGAATCACAAAGTCGATTGCCGCGCCAGTGGTGATGAGGTCGGCTATCTTCTGTCCGCTGCACATCTTGTCGAGAGCACCGGTGAGCGTGAGTCCCATCGGGCGCATCTTCATGCGGTAAGGACTCTTGTCGCCTTTGGAGTCGAGATATACACCAAACTCGCCGCTGGCTCCCTCAACAGAGAAATACCACTGTCCCTCGGGTACCTTTATTATAGGCTTCTGCTTGATGTAGAATTCGCCCTCGGGAATGTTGTCGATGAGCTGCTCGATGATGTCGAGACTCTGGTATATCTCCTCTATGTGTACATAGTAGCGTGCCATAGAGTCGCCTGCGGTCAGCGTGATTTCCTTCCACTCCACCTTGTCGTAGCAGTCGTAAGGATGACGCTTGCGGGTGTCGTTCTTCCATCCAGCGGCACGTCCGGCAGGACCGGTCACACCGTAGTTGATGCAGTCGGCCAGTCCCATCGGACCAACCTTCTCCAGACGGTTGTGGGTAATCACGTTGTCGCCAAACACATCGAGATACTCCTGCACCATAGGACGCAGATACTTGCAGAGCTTCTTGGTGTTGGCCACGAAGTTGGGATCGATGTCAGCCTGGCATCCACCAATGCGGTAGTAGTTCATAATGAGTCGTCCGCCGGTGGTTTCCTCCATCACGTTGAGCACGTGCTCGCGGTCGCGCATACAGTAGAGGAACGCCGTGAGGGCACCCAAGTCCTGTGCTGTACAACCGAGGAAGAGCAAGTGACTGTTGATACGCTGCAACTCGTCCATGATGGTACGGATGTAGTGTATGCGGTCAGACAGTTCTATGCCCATACCCTCTTCTATCACGCCCACAAGAGCGTGGCGATGCATCATGGCCGACAGATAGTTGAGACGGTCGGTCATGGCGAGAGTCTGCGGATAGGTCATGCCTTCCCACATCTTCTCTATACCGCGGTGTATGTAGCCGAGGTGCGGATATATCTTCTTCACCGTTTCACCGTTGAGCACAGTCTGCAAGCGCAGCACACCGTGAGTAGACGGGTGGTTAGGACCGATGTTCACAACATAGTCGTCGTCGCTGAAGAGCTTATGGCGTGTAGCCACAAGATGTCCGTCGCCGTCGAGGCTATACTCCACGGTGTAGTCCATCTCTGGTTCATCGGTCAAGGGGAAACGGTTGGCTTCGGGACTCATGTCGAAGTCCTTGCGCAGAGGATGTCCCTTGAAGTCGGTGCGAAGGAACAAGCGGCGCATATCGGGATGACCGAGGAACTTGATGCCCACGAAGTCATACACTTCGCGCTCAAGCAGGTCAGCCGACTTCCAGAGGTTAACCACAGTGGGAATAACGTCGCTGCCGTCCACCTTCTTGGCAATCGTCTTCACCGAGCAACGCTCGTTGTTGTCAGTGTTTTCAAGTATGTAAATGCATCCCAGACCTTCCTCGCCGAAGTCTTCGCCAATGATGGTAACAAGGTAGTCGAAATGTTTCTCGTTCTTCAGCTTTGCCATCTCTGAGGCAAAGGCGTCGAATGTGAGTTCTATATTGTTTAGTTTCATAATAGCTTTCTTATACCTTATTATATTAGTCTTCGGTTGTCTCGGCCTTGGCGTTGAAGCTTTCTGGCACGTCGGTCACGATGATGGGTTCTTTCTGTCCCAGCTTGCGCGAAGCCACGAGGTTCTCGTTGCTCAGTCCGCGCAGACCGCCCTTGGCCATCGACTCGGCTTTCTCCTCCTTGGTCATCTTGTGGTTGGCACCGCCGAAGAACTTCTCAATCTTCACCTTGCGCTGCAACTGCATCATGCCGTAGAGTATTGCCTCCGGGCGCGGTGGGCATCCAGGCACATACACGTCCACGGGCACCAGTTCGCTGATGCCGCGCACCACGTTGTAGCTCTTCTTGAAAGGACCTCCGCTGATGGTGCATCCGCCTACTGCCACCACATACTTAGGCTCAGCCATCTCGTCGTACAGACGTTTGAACACGGGAGCCATCTTGTTGGTGATAGTACCGGCGCACATGATGAGGTCGGCCTGACGTGGAGAGTTACGCGTAACCTCGAAACCGAAACGGGCGAAGTCGTAGCGGGCGCAACCCACTGCCATAAACTCGATACCGCAGCAGCTTGTACCGAACGTGAGCGACCACAGGGAGTTGCTGCGTCCCCAGTTGATAGCCTGGTCGAGCGAACCTACAACCACGTTGCAGCCACCCTCGTGCAGCTCCTCAACAATCTTTTCGAGCGTCTCATTGTCCTTGAACTCGCCATAGGGGATGCTCTTGATCACTGGTTTTCTCACTTCCATTCCAGCGCTCCTTTCCGCCAAGCGTAAGCAAGGCCAAATACAAGTACAAGCAGGAAGAAGCCGATGCTGCAAAGAGCCATTGCTCCAAACTGCTTCACCACTACTGCCCACGGATAAAGGAACACGGTCTCAATGTCAAACATCAGGAAGAGAATGGCAAAGAGGTAGTAGCCCACATGGACGGGTATCCATGACGAGCCTTTCGTGGGAATACCACACTCAAACGGCTCGCCCTTTACCGGGTTGTATGAGCGAGGACCAATAAGCTTGGCCACTACGTACGCACCTACAACCAGCACAACGGCCGTCAAGATAACGGTAATGAATAAAGTAAAATACATATAAATTATAATATTATAAATTTGTATGCGGCTTAAGCGGTGCAAAGGTAGCAAAATTCTCGCAAAGATGCATCGCGACCGAAAAAAAACAAAACTTGGAAACGAAGTCTGAGCAGGTCTGAGCAAATTACGCCTCCACTAAGGATGCAAAGGACGTATCGACGACTAAACGATATAACCAAACAGAGAGAAACAAGCAGGAGACAAACGACCGAAATACATCAGTGTTTGTCTCCTGTTTTATTGTTGTTTGGGAAGTATTAAAACACTTCCGCACGAGAGCCGCGGCTTTATGCCCTTCGGTTCTGAAACCGTTCTTTAGAAGTAGTATGCAGCATAAACCTGCCAAGCGTTGGTGCGGTTGTTCTTAACGGTGCTTGGCACTTGGGTTGCTACATCCTTTACAGTCAACTCACCAGTCTTTCCGCAAGCGATGTTGTAGGTGCAACCAATTTCAATGTGGTTGATGAGCGAAACACCGGCACCGACGTTGATGCTGAAGTTAGACTTCTTGAGTTCGTAGTTTGCCATGTCGCCCCAGTTGTAGTTCTTTCCGCCTACGTTGAAACCGAACTGCGGACCTGCTGCGAGGTACACACTTGCCAAGCTACTTACGCCGAAACTGTAGCGTACGTTGATGGGGATGTTGATGTTCTTCTCCGAAACGGTAGATGTCTCGGCGTTGATGGTGTTCTCCATCTTGGCCTCACGCTGGTCGTAGAGGATTGCGGCGTCGATGCCAAGACCTACTACGGGCAGAGTGAACTTAGCGGTAGGACCAACGAAGAAGCCTGTCTGGTTTGACTTCTTGATCACATCTGTGCTAAGACTCATGTCGGTGACGTTGTAACCGCCCTTGAGACCGAACTTGACTTGTGCCTGTGAGGGCACTGCGGCGAACATCGCTGCCGCAAAAGCGAGTGAAGTAAAGAGTTTCTTCATATATATAAATGTTTAAAATGTTTCGTCTATTAGGATTAGTAAGGACAACCGCTTATTCTTACCTTATTATATATGCTACACAACGAGGCTCCATGCAGTTGCCCCTACGGGGCGCAAGTTACCTTTAGCCCTTACTTCGCACCCAGGGCGTTGCCCTGGGCTATAAGCAGCTGCCCCTTCAGGGCGCAGATGTTTCGCCTGCACGATTTGAAGGCCGCAATTAGTGCCAAAAGCACCGCAGCCTGCAAGTCATTAGTGGCGTTGGCGACGCACAGTAACCCTTGCTGCCGACGAGCTTGACACCTTGCTTCCGCCACTGCTCTTCTTGCTCACAGTGGAGCGACTGCGCTTGTTGGCCTTGCGAGCAGCCTTCTCCGCAGCCTTTGCAGCCTTGGGATCGAGCTTCGCAATGCTGTCGAGCGAGTCCTTACGCTCCTGACTGCCGAAGATGTTCTTCTCGAATGCAATCAGTTCCTGCTCTATGCGCTTCTGCTCTTTGGCCATAGCCGAGTCGGTAGGACAGTATTGGGCGAGCGTGCGGCCAAGCATATTGTTGGTTTTGTATATCTTTCCCGAATACTTATTGAGCGTGAAATAGTCGTCAAGACTCATTGTGGCGGCGTTGTTCAGGTCGCTCGTCATCACCGACTGGCGACTAAGATACGGTTCGAGGTCGCTGTACTTCACCCAAAACAGCGGATACTTCGACGCAGCACCACCGAAATCGTCGTCGCGCAGCATCACCGGGCACAGCGCAAGCACCTTGCGGCTGAACGTGGAGTTGGCCTGGTTGTAGTAGGCGCACTCCTTCAGATAGTACATCTTCACCTCTGCCGACGGTATGTCGCTGTTGTCCACACGTATCTTGCCGTCCTTCGTTTCGTAGAAGATGTGGAAGTTGTCGAGAATGGTCTTTATCTTCACCTTAGACGAGTCGCTGAACACCTCGTTGCCGTCCAAACGGTATTCGTATACGGGGATATAGTTGTTCAGAGCCAACTTGAAGATATACGTAAACAGGTTCATCTCCTTGCCCACAGGTTCCACCGGATAGTACAGTCCGGCGTTTGCCGACTGCATGAGGTCCACTTCGCGGTATATGTCGCGTCTCCACACCACATCCTCTGGCATATCTATGGCTGTTGGGAACATCAGTCGTGCGCGCTGGGTCATCTGTGACGATGAGTTGTTGGTCTGCTGTCCGCTGCGTGCGGCCGTGTTGCGACGAGCCTTTGGCTGCGCTGCGGCAGTAAAGGCTACGAGCACTATGATGAATACTGACAGAAGTCTTTTCATATATTGTATGTTTGTCATTGTTGTCTTGTCGTTATTTCACTTAGCAACCGTCTTTAGGCTGCCTTGAAACCCACGGGAAACCTACTTCACTATGACCTCCATCGAGGTGTTGAGTTTGCGCTGTATGCCGTCGGGGCCCACTGCCGTTATGCGCGAAATGTAGAACCGCTTGTTGCGCGAGAGCTTTCTGAAGGTCTCCTTTTGGCGTGCTGAGAACGAATCGCCGTCACTTGTCATCGGCACTGCGTTACCCATGTTGTCGAAGAACACCGTTTCGAAGCCCTGAACACGGAAACCGATGTCGAGGATGCCGTCGTCGATGGCCGCTCCGATACCGTTTGCTGCCAACAGACTCGACTTGGCGAATGCGCCACCCTTATATCTGGACGGATTGCCCTGCTCGTCTTTCATCGCTATGTATGGCGTCGGGTCTGGCAACTTGCGCACACGGAATGTGAACTGCCCCATCTGCTGTGGACGACCGGTGTTGGTAGAGGTTACGGTGATGGTCACGTCCTTGCCCACTGCGGCAGGTCTTGCCACATAACGGCCCGGACCTACGGGCTGCAACGTGCCTCCCGACATAGTGGCCTGCACCTTGTTGAGCGGCACACCGGGCACACTCACACTTATGGGGTTGCTGTAGCCGGCGTAGAGCATATTCATAAGGTCGGCCGAAACGGTTGCGCTCGGGTCTACAACGGTGTATTTCTGAGAGAAGTCGCGGCGTATGCGCTCACCACTTCCGTTGACCATCTCTATGTAGCCGCCGAGAGTGAAGTCGCCGGTGCGGCCGCAGACGGTTTCATACAAACCGTTGTGCAGAGCTACCTTGCGGTTACCTATATATATATCGGGCACCTGAGTGGTGTCTACGGCAGCCATGACGATGCGAGCCGAGAACTTGTCGCCGCGCACGATGGTCTGCGAGTTGGGTATGACGAAGGCGTTGAGCGAGTTCACGCGGATGTCCTTCATGTCGATGTTGGCCACAAGCGTGTGCAACACCTCACCTTCGGCATAGCGCACATCGCTCTGCAACTTGGACAGAAGCGTAACAGCCGCAGCCACGGGCATGTTCTCGAACATATATTCCTGCCAGTTTTTGCCCATTGCCACAGCGTCTTTGGGCAACTGGGTGGACAGGTTGCTGCTGATGATCGACCGCTGTGTCGGGTCGGAAATCATGGTCAGTATGCGCTGACGGAACGAGTTGATGGCGTCAAACAGCTTCTTGCCCTTGCCGCGTCCCGGCGCAAGCATCACCTGGCTGGCTGCTTCAAGGTTTTCCTTCGACTTGATGTTCTTCACGTCGCCGTTTTCACCGTCGGCCTCCCTAACGATAGCCGTCTTCAACTCGCCGGCAAAGTTGTAGAGAGAGTCGCTCATGCGCTTCACCTGCTGCGCCTTGTCGAACCACGCCTGCACCTTTGCCGGGTTGGACTTCAGCTGTTCCGAGAAGTTATCGTATATGACCTGGTTCTCTTTAGCCGAGTTTTCAGTGGTGCGGCTAAGGCTTTCCTCCACGATGGAGAAGCCGTTGAGCACCTCTGTCGACACGTTCAGCGCGAGCATTGCCATCAAGACGACATACATCAGGTTGATCATCTTCTGGCGGGGCGACACCGGTCTTTTCTTTATTGCCATTTCAGAGTCTTTCTTTTGTTGCTTTCAGAACCTTCACACGCTTGCTGCAATGCCGTCAGACGTTGTTTCAAAATCATTCAGACGTTGTTTCAAACTTCTTCCGACGGTTGTTTCAAGGGTCTTCTGCTTCCGATTGTTGTCTGCTAAACCTGACCCGGAGCGATTGGAGCTGCGCCCCTCATGTTCACGGTCATGGCCTCTATCATGCGGGCGTATATCTTGTTGAGCTCAGCAATCTGCTCAGCCATGCGGCGCGACTGTTCGTTTATCTGGTCGATGGTGCCAATCTGCGCACTTGCGCCTTTAAGCTGCATCTCGTAGACCTTGCAGATGCCGGTGAGAGTGCGGTTGAGGTTCTCCATTTCTTCCGAGTCGCGGGTGAGTCGCTGGCTCTGTTCCGACACCTTTGAGAGGGTTTCGGTGAGTTTCTTCAGTTCCTCCACATAGCTGCTCGTGGCCTCCTCCATCTCCGGCGACACCTCTTGCTGCTGCTGAATCCATGCCGTGCCTCCTGCGGGAATGGCCGTTGCGGCTGTAGGCACAAAGCCTTCGCCACCTGCGGCAGCCACCTGTTCGTCTGCCACAGCTGCTGCCTGGGCTTCTCCCTGTGCTGCTGCGCCGTGAGCGGCAACGCCTCCACCACCGAAGATGATGGTGCCTCCAGCGGGCACGCCAGCCACCTGCGGAGCGGCAACGGTTGGTTCACCGCTGCTTTCTGCTGCAGTTTCCTCTTCTTCCTCAACCACATGAGTGGGCAAATCCTTGCCGTCGGCGGTTTTGTCGAACGGACGGTCGAAGGCGGAGATGAAGAATATGACAACCTCCGTACCCATTCCGAGATACAACCAGAAGTTGGCTCCCGGCAAGTGGGTGAGTTTACACAGCGTTCCGAAGATCACGATGGACGCACCCCAGCTGTATGCGTAGTTAAGAAACGTCTGTCCGGGCACACTGTCGAGCCACTTTTGCAGACGGTATATCACGTTGTATTTGCTATACTCTGACATATCTTACTTCTTTGATTTCTTGTATTTTTCGCTTGATGTATTGGCCAGACTGCGCACACATCTGAATCCTATGTATGAGCGCGGCTGGTTCTGGTATTCATATGACCTCCATGCAGAGCGTATATACGACTCCGGATCCTTCCACGAACCGCCTCTTACGCTCTTTTTCTTCAGTCTATAAGGGTCTTCCTTGGCCGCATTGTACTTCAGTTCGGGGTTGATGTCGTTCATGGCTTCCACTCCAGCCTCGGTATACACGGTGCTTGTCCATTCGGCCACGTTGCCCGCCATGTCGTAGAGGCCGTTGCTGTTGGCCTGATAGATGCCCGTCTTGCTCGTAATGAGGTTGCCGTCCTTGGTGTAGTTACCGTTGTCGGGCTTGAAGTTGGCAAAGTAGCAACCGTTGCTGTTCTTGGCGTCGGTCTGCTCCCACGGGAACTCGTTCTGGTCCTTGCCTCTTGCGGCATACTCCCATTCGGCTTCGGTGGGCAGGCGGTAGCGTTGCACAAAGCGTGCGGCAGGACCGAGACCTCTCAGGAGGAAGTTTGTGCGCCAAGCGCAGAAGGCATTGGCCTGTTCCCAAGTCACTCCAACCACCGGATAGTCGTTGTATGCCGGGTTGCTGAAGTAGAGTCGCAGATAGCGTTCGTTGTCAGCGTTGGGGAAATCGTTCACCCAGCAGGTCGTGTCGGGATAGATATTTATAATATAGGTATTAAGGAAGTCCCATGGACCTGTGCGCTGACGATTGATGGTCTGGCGCACTATGCGTCCCTCATCGTCTATATAGGCGGTGTCCTTGGATATCCACACCTGCTGGTTGGGGTCGGCCACGATGTCGGTGTTGAGGTTTCGCTCCTCGGGATTGGTGCGATATTTGCGCAGAGCTGCCTCGGCGTAGTCGTAAATCTCGTAGCGGTAGTTGAGCTGACTGGCGTCGAGCATTTTTTCGCCCGTCACGGGATTGGTGGTATACACGCTCTCTATGGCTCTCTGCTCGTCCTCATTGGGTTTGCGGGGCAAGGGCTTCTTCCAGTTAAGATGGGGAGTAACGGGGTCGCCGTTTTTGTCTTCCTCTATCTTGTAGGTCTCGTCGCCACCGTAGGCAGGGTCGGCCAGTCGCTCGCGGATGATGGAGTCGCGCACGTAGTTGACAAACTGGCGATACTGCGAGTTGGTTATTTCCCTCTCGTCCATCCAGAATCCTTCCACAGAGATGTCCTTTGTGGCTGTCTGTCGGCCCCACAGCGAGTCCTGTTCGGAGAGTCCCATGCGCAGGTGGCCGCGTTTTATCAGCGTCATGCCGTAAGGTGACGGTTCGGCGAACGCTTTTCCTCCCGTACCTGTCACTTCTCCGCCTGACGACATGGATGCCTTGCCGCCGAAACAGGCTGCGAGGAGCAGCACGAGCGGCAACAGGCAGACTGTTGATGTTATGTTCTTCATTTTCATATTGCGCTTTCTGTGAGGGTGTCCCCGTGGACTCACGCGGCGTTTATGGCCGCTGGGTCAGAGAAACCTCACGCTCTTATGTTTGTTTCTTCCTTTTTTTGTCAGGTTCATGTCGGTCTGATAGCCAATGAAGAGTTCGTGGCTACCGTTGCCGAAACTGATGGCCGAGGTGTATATCTCGTAGCTATAGCCTATGCAGATGCCGTGGAAGTTGCCTCCCACCATGACCGTTGCCGAGTTTGTAGGGCTGTATCCCGCGCCTAAGTAGAGCATCTTCTTGTCGTTGGTGTACTTCACGCGGGCCGACACGTCCACCCTATAGCCCGTGCCGTCGGTTCTCGCAAGCATCGACGGGTGTACTGTTAGAAACGGATTTCTCAGTCTAATATTGTATCCTCCCGTCAAATAATATGTGGGATCAATCTTGAAACTCTGGGTCTCGCCTATCTCGATGGTGGGGGAGTTGAGGTGTTGGGCCGACGCTCCCACATACCAGCTGCGGTGGGTGTAGTAGAGTCCGAAACCGAGGTCAAATCCCGTACCGGTTACGTCTGCCGTGGGGAATGCTGGGTCGTTGGGTGTTTCGGTGTCAACCTTTGAGCCTTGAAACGCTTCGCTGAGGAATCCTGCCTGCAGACCTGCGCTTATCATGCCGCCAAACAGTTTGTGCTTGTAGGCATACTGCACGGCGAACTTCTTGTGGGAGAACAGACCTATCTCGTCGTTGATGAACTGCGCACCCACGCCGTGATAGTTTTTCAGAAACAGAAACGGCAGGTCGCCGCCGAAATACATCGTGCGCGGATTGTTTTCAAAGCCGGTGAGCGTCATGGCGTAGGCTCCCACAACGTTTATCTTGGCCTCCTTGCCCACTGCGCCAGGATTATACGACGGCTCCATCGCCCAGTAGTGGGAGAACGACGGGTCGTATTGCGCCGCAACCCTCGTGGCCACGGCAAGCAACAGCAGAAGTACGGTATATAAACGTTTCTTCAACACGTATACTATAACGCCGTTTTTGCCGGATTATTACATTATTTATTCCAAGGAAGTGATTTTTTTGTTCAATCGTAGGGCGAAATGATTACCAAGCGGGCGTCGAGGACGAAGAGGTGTGTTCAAAAGAAAAACACAGCATCCGGCATCGTTTCGTTTAGAAATTACCCGACAAAACATGGTGTTTTGCACCCCTTGTTTTCATAACTCGGCCATTTACGGGTCATAAGTGGGCCACTTTCGACTCAAAAGTAGGCCACTTTCGGGTCGTAAATGGGCCACTTTTGAGTCGTAAATGGGCTGGTTTTGCAATACATTGAACATCAGTAGATTGCAAAAGTGGCTGAGTTAATACTCAACACAAGACCGCTTATTAGAAAAATCCCGACAAGTTTTGTTATGTGGAACGAGGTTTGGATAGGAGGTACGGCGCCCTCGCCGTACCATTCGTGCTCATTCTGCATATCACAACATTCTTTCTCTTTCGACATTTATGATTGATTGATGCGGCGAGGGCGCCGCACCTCCTACATCTACGCACGATGTTGACTACATATTCGCACGATGTTAACCACATATGAACGCGCCATTGACTATATTCGAACCTACCTTTTCCATTACCCTCACTCCCCTACTCTGCCCTCCATCTACACCCAGCTTAAACCGCCGTTGTTTGTGCCATCTTGTCGGTGCTGCCAGTGCGTCCGGCAATCTGTCACACAGCCGTCTCGCAAAATCCTAATATTTCTCAAATTTCTTTGCCGTTATACCCATTTGCATTACCTTTGCAGAGTTATGTGTGGCCTCGTTTCTTCGGCCTGAACGCCTTGTTTTTTCGCCCGTTCGGCGGCGTTTTGCAGGAAAAGAGGAAGAGAAACGGCGGCCATAAACCTTATCATTCACACACAAACAATAGATGGAACAGACACAACAACTGGTTGAGACAATCAAAAAAGGTATACAGGAAAAGAAAGGCAGCAACATCGTTGTGGCCGACATGAAGGGTATCGACGGGGCTATATGCCGCTATTTCGTCATCTGCCAAGGCTCTTCGCCGTCGCAGGTGGAAGCCATAACCGAGTCGGTGAGCGACACAGTGAGAATAGAAACGGGCGAAAAACCGGTGAAAGTGGCGGGACTGAACAACGCACAGTGGGTGGCTATGGACTATAGCGATGTGCTGGTGCACATATTCCTGCCCGACGTTCGCGAATACTACGACCTGGAGCATCTCTGGGAGGATGCTGCCATAGAACGTGTGCCCGACTTAGACTAATTATCTATTATGGAGAAAAAGAATCAACCCCCAAAGATGAACATGCCGAAGTTCAACATGAGTTGGATATACATGTTCGTCATAGTGACCCTTGTGGCTCTCTATTTCGGCAGTAGCGCCAACACGTCGAGCGTAACCACCGAGACGTCGTATTCAGACTTCAAGGTGATGGTGCAGAAGGGCTATGCCTCGAAGATTGTGGTAAACAAGGAGACCAACAAACTGTGGATGTACGTCAAGCCGGAGCACATACGCGAGGTGTTCCGCCAGGGCGTTGACAAAACAGGAAAGGCTCCCTCGGTGGAAGTGGAGTTCGGCTCCGTTGACCAAGTGGAGCAGTTTGTCAACCAAATGCGGCAGGACGGAACGTTCAAGGGCGAATACTCCTACGAAAACCGCAAGGACAACGACATCGTCAACATGATACTCTTCAACTTCATGCCCATCATCTTCCTCGTGGCGATATGGATATTCTTCATGCGGAGAATGGGAGGCGGCGCAGGAGGTGCCGGCGGTGGTGTGTTCAATGTGGGCAAGAGCAAGGCCAAGATGTATGAGAAGGGCGGTGAACTGAACATCACTTTCAAGGACGTTGCAGGTCAGGCCAGTGCCAAACAGGAGGTGCAGGAGATTGTAGACTTCCTCAAGAACCCGAGCAAATACACCGAACTGGGAGGAAAGATACCCAAGGGAGCACTGCTCGTGGGTCCTCCGGGAACGGGAAAGACGCTGCTGGCCAAGGCTGTTGCGGGCGAAGCCGGAGTGCCGTTCTTCTCGATGAGCGGTTCAGACTTCGTGGAGATGTTCGTAGGTGTGGGAGCCAGTCGCGTGAGAGACTTGTTCCGTCAGGCCAAGGAGAAGTCGCCGTGCATCATATTCATCGACGAGATTGACGCAGTGGGACGTGCGCGCAGCAAGAACCCTGCAATGGGAGGCAACGATGAGCGCGAGAACACTCTCAACGCGTTGCTTACTGAGATGGATGGCTTCGGCACAAACAGCGGTGTGATTATCCTCGCTGCCACCAACCGTGCTGATATGCTCGACTCGGCATTGCTCCGCGCAGGCCGTTTCGACCGTCAGATATATGTAGACCTGCCTGACCTCAACGAGAGAAAGGCTGTATTCAAGGTGCATCTGCGTCCGGTGAAGACCGACGACACGCTCGACATCGACTTCCTTGCACGACAGACTCCGGGTTTCTCGGGTGCCGACATAGCTAATGTGTGCAACGAGGCTGCTCTTATCGCCGCACGTCACAACAGTAAGACTGTGGGCAAGCAGGACTTCCTCGACGCTGTCGACCGTATAATCGGCGGTTTGGAGAAGAAAACGAAGATAATGACCGATGCGGAGAAGCGTTCCATAGCCATCCACGAGGCTGGTCACGCCACAATATCGTGGTTTACGGAGCACGCCAACCCGTTGGTGAAGGTGAGCATCGTGCCGCGTGGACGCTCGCTGGGTGCCGCTTGGTATCTGCCGGAGGAGCGCGCTATCACCACAAAAGAGGAAATGCTCGACGAGATGTGCGCCACTTTGGGCGGACGTGCAGCCGAGGAACTCTTCATAGGTGCCATTTCCACTGGTGCCATGAACGACCTTGAGCGCGTCACAAAGAGTGCTTACGGCATGATAGCATACGCAGGTATGGGCGAAAAGCTGCCGAATATCTGCTATTACAACAACAATGAATACACGTTCCAGCGTCCTTACTCTGAGACAACAGCGAAGATTATGGACGACGAAGTGCTGAAACTCATCGGCCAACAGTATGACCGCGCCAAGGCAATACTGAACGAACACAAGGAGGGACACGCCCGTTTGGCGGAACTTCTGGTGGAGCGCGAGGTGATATTCGCCGAGGATGTGGAGAAGATATTCGGCAAACGTCCGTGGGCAAGCCGCTCCGAAGAGTTGCTCGAAGCGCAACAGAAGGCGCAGGCAGAGGCTATGGCCGAGCGCAGAGGCAGGGAGTTGGAGGCGCAGGCTGCCGCAGAAGCTGAAGCGAAGGATGGTTCTGAGGATGCAGCAAAGGCTTCTGAAACCGGCGCAAAGGACAGTGTAGACGAAAAGGAACAGGACTAATGAAGAATATGGCAGTGCGTGCCGTGACAGGCACATTGTTCGTTGCGGCCATCGTTGTGTGCTTTATGAACCCCGTGGCAATGGCGTTTCTCTTTGCCATAGCCACCGGTCTCACCGTGTGGGAGTTCACCGGACTGGTCAACAACCGTGACGGCGTGGACACCAACAGGTTCATCTGCACCGTGGCAGGAGTGTATCTCTTTCTCGCCATCACGGGTTTCACGAGCGGACAAACGCCGTCCACCGTGTTCATACCCTACCTCGTGACGATAATATATCTGCTCGTTGCCGAACTCTACGCGCAGAATCCCGACCCGATACACACGTGGGCTTACACGATGATGAGCCAACTCTACATCGCTTTGCCGTTCTCCATGATCAGCGTACTGGCCTTCCGGGCCACTCCCGACGGCGTGGCTTTCGCCAGTCTCATGCCGCTCTGCGTTTTCGTGTTCCTATGGATAAACGACACAGGCGCCTACTGCTGCGGCTCTCTCTTGGGTCGCCACAAACTCTTTCCGCGCGTCAGCCCAGGCAAGAGTTGGGAAGGTTCTGTCGGTGGAGCGGTGTTTGTATTGATTGTAGCGGCGCTTGCTTGGTATCTTTCCGATGCTTACGGTGTCAACGACCTGCAACTTAGCCTGCCCCAATGGCTCGGTCTCGGCCTCGTAGTGGTGGTGTTCGGCACATGGGGCGACCTCGTTGAAAGCCTTTTCAAGCGCACTCTCGGCATAAAAGACAGCGGCAACATCCTGCCTGGCCACGGAGGTATGCTCGACCGTTTCGACTCTTCCCTCCTCGCTTTCCCCGCCGCCGTAGTATATCTCTATACACTTACGTTAATATAAGGCGGAGAGATAACACG
>CAVKVO010000002.1:0-29459 GCA_963659575.1 Prevotella sp. CAG:1031 | reverse complement strand
GCTTATATTTTTGAGATGTTTTTGTCTCTTGAAGAGGGAGCATAGCGGGCTATGTGACCGATGAAAGAGACGAAAACAGCCAAAAAGATAAGCCGTCAAGGTTATAGAACACGAAAGTTCATTATCAAAATCGTACCAAGTTATTCTTTAACCGTCACTAAACCGTACTTATTAACAAAACCTACCAATCTGTAAGCAAAAGCCCACATTTTGGTTTCAATTTTCAAACGGCCCACTTACGCTGCGTAAGTGGGCCGTTTACGTATCGTAACAGTGCCACTTATGGGTCGTAAGTGGCACAGTTAGCACCCGTAAGTGGCATAGTTACAATCTGTAAGTGACATGGTTGTCAACTTTTAGACATAGTTCGCTCTAAACGCTGAGCGATTTTATCTGTTCTCCTACAATGGCACAATTGTGGAACTCTTGATTTCAGCCAACACAAACGAACTTTGTATCTTGCCCACGTTGGGTATCTGACGTTTCACACACGTCATTTCCAAATCCAAAGCTTTGATATATGTCCCTAAACTGTAATTTGTGGTTAGCAAAATGATTGCTTTCTCACATCAAAAGATGTCAATCGTATGAATTTATGCGCAATATTGGTTACAAAAAACGCCAAAGGACACTAATTTTCGTATATATTGCGTAATTTTGCGGAGGACTATTCATTAAAATCATAACTTACTGTTCGTAGTAAAATCATAACTTACTCATTAATTATTTTATGGCAAATGTAATAAAACTGCACAGAGGGCTTGACATAAAGCTCGCAGGGGCTGCCGTAAAGCGTGGGTTTACGCTCAAAGGGTCGAGCAAATACGCATTGCAACCGGCCGACTTTGCTGGCGTGACTCCCCGGGTTTTGGTCAAGGAGGGCGACACTGTGCGTGCAGGAGACGCATTGTTTCAGAACAAAGCCTACCCTGAAGTGAAGTTCGCATCGCCCGTTGGCGGAACTGTAACAGCCATTATGCGAGGCGAAAGGCGCAAGGTGCTCTACGTAGAGGTCACTGCCGACGAGAAACAGGAAGCGGTTGACTTTGGCAAAAAGGACGTGTCGTCGCTCGACGGCAAGGCTGTAGTGTCGGCAATTCTTGAGGCCGGACTGTTCGGTTTCATAACCCAACTCCCTTATGCAGTGTCAACCAATCCGCAAACGATGCCCAAGGCCATCTTCGTGTCGGCTCTTAGGGACAAACCTCTTGCCGCTGACTTCGAGTATGAGCTTGAGGGACAGGAGCAAAGCTTCCAGACGGGACTCACGGCTCTGTCGAAAATAGCCCGCACATATCTTGGCATAGGTGCTAAGCAAACGGCAAAGGCTCTTGTCAATGCCAAGGATGTAGAAGTGAACGTGTTTGACGGTCCATGTCCGGCAGGCAACGTTGGCGTACAGGTGAACCACATTGACCCGGTGAACAAGGGCGAAGTGGTGTGGACGGTTGACCCTACTGTGGTGCTGTTCATTGGTCGACTGTTCCTTACTGGCAAGGTGGACATGACCCGCAAGGTGGCTTTCGTTGGAAGTGAGGTTGAGGCTCCAGCCTATACCGACATGATTGTTGGACAGGAACTGGCTCCGCTGCTTGCCCAGGGAGTTCGCACAGACCGTAAGGTAAGGATTATCAACGGCAATGTCTTGACCGGTAAGGTAACGTCGAAGGAAGGTTTCCTCGGAGCATACAGTTCGGAGATAACCGTGATACCCGAAGGCGACGATGCCGACGAGTTGGCCGGATGGATAATGCCTCGACTGAAGCAGTTCTCCGTAAGCCGGAGTTACTTCTCGTGGCTGCGTCGCGGCGTGGAGTATGTGCTTGACGCACGTGTGAAAGGCGGTGAGCGTCACATCATTATGAGTGGTGAATACGACCGCATGTTGCCTATGGACATCTATGCTGAGTTCCTTATCAAGGCAATACTGGCCGGCGACATTGACAAGATGGAGCAGTTGGGCATATACGAGGTGGCACCGGAAGATTTTGCTCTGGCCGAGTTTGTCGACAGTTCCAAACTGGAGCTGCAGCGCATAGTGCGTGAGGGACTTGACTTGTTACGCAAAGAGAACTGATAAAAAAGATGGAATAAAGATATGAGTGCATTGAAAAACTATTTGGATAAGATAAGGCCAAACTTTGAAAAAGACGGCAAGCTACATTCGCTGCACAGTCTTTACGACGGTTTTGCCACATTCCTGTATGTGCCGAACACCACTTCACGTACAGGCACAAACATTCATGATGCCATCGACTCGAAGCGTATCATGAGCATTGTGGTCATAGCGTTGCTGCCGGCCTTGCTCTTCGGCATGTACAACGTGGGCTATCAGAACAGTCTTGCGGCAGGAACGCTTGCCGAAACAGGCTTTTGGGAAATGTTCTTCTACGGTTTCCTCGCCGTATTGCCCAAGATTATCGTGAGCTACGTGGTCGGTCTGGGCATCGAATTTGCCTGGGCGCAATGGAAGGGCGAAGAGATACAGGAGGGATTTCTCGTTTCGGGTATCATCATTCCGCTCATCGTTCCGGTTGGATGTCCGCTCTGGATGCTCGCTCTGGCCGTAGCCTTTGCAGTAATCTTCGCAAAGGAAATCTTCGGTGGCACAGGTATGAACATATTCAACGTGGCTCTCGTAGCGCGCGCGTTCCTTTTCTTCTCCTATCCCACGAAGATGAGTGGCGACAGCGTGTGGGTTTCCACCCAAAGCATACTCGGTTTGGGAAGCAATCTGCCCGACACATACACCTGCGCAACTCCCTTGGGCGAGATAGCACAGGACGCACCGGTGAGCCAGTCGCTGTCTGACATGATCTTGGGTTTCATTCCCGGCAGCATCGGTGAGACCAGCGTTGTAGCAATTGCCATCGGAGCCGTAATACTGCTGTGGACAGGCATCGCAAGCTGGCGAACCATGCTCAGCGTGTTTGTCGGCGGTGCACTGACTGCGGCTCTTTTCGGATGGCTTGACCTGACTCCCATTCCTTGGTATGAGCATCTTGTGCTTGGCGGTTTTGCCTTTGGCGCAGTGTTCATGGCCACTGACCCCGTGACAAGCGCACGCACAGACAAGGGAAAATATGTGTTCGGCTTGCTTGTTGGCTTCATGGCAGTGCTCATAAGGGTCAAGAACCCCGGCTATCCCGAGGGAATGATGCTCGCCATACTGCTCGCCAACATGTTTGCGCCGCTGATTGACTATTGCGTAGTGCAGGCCAACATCTCAAAACGCATGAAACGTTTAACCTCTAAAGGCAAATGACTATGGCAGGGAAGAACATCAAGAAAGGAATGAACACCAATTCCAACACTTACATTATTATATATAGCATCATTCTGGTGCTGATTGTTGCCTTTGTGATGGCCTTCGTTTCACAGGCACTGAAGCCCATGCAGGACGTAAACGTAGCTCTCGACAAGAAGAAGCAGATACTTGCAGCTCTCAACATCCGCGATTTGGACGATGAGGCTTCGGCTGCCAAGTATGCGGAGGTGATTGTGGCCGACGAAGTGCTGTCGTCCGATGGCAAAGTGGTGGAACAGGGAACCAAAGGTGGCGAGAAAGCAGGCTTTGTTCTCAACAGTGCCGACTACAAGGCAGGGCGTTTGGCTCTCTTCGTTTGCACGATTGACGGCCAGACCAAGTATGTTGTCCCCGTCTATGGCATGGGTCTGTGGGGACCAATCTGGGGCTATGTGGCCATCAATGCCGACAAGAACACCGTCTATGGTGCCTACTTCAACCATGACAGCGAGACTGCCGGACTTGGTGCGGAGATAAAAGACAGTCGCACGTGGCAGGAACAGTTCCGCGGAAAGAAGATCTTTTCTGAAGGAAATGGCAACGTGGCACTGTCGGTGGTTAAGAAAAACAACGTGAAAAATCCCGCTTCGGAGTGCGATGCCATCACTGGAGCCACGCTTACTTCAGTAGGCGTGAGCGATATGTTGCACGAAGGACTGGAGGCATACAAGGCTTTTCTCAAAGCAAAGGACTAACTAAAGGAGGCAAGAAACGATTATGGACAAAATATTCTCAAAGGAAAACAAGGAAGTTTTCGTCAAGCCGCTCAACCTTGACAACCCGATTTTGGTGCAGGTGTTGGGCATCTGCTCGGCTCTGGCCGTTACCTCTCAGCTGAAACCTGCCATCGTCATGGGACTCGCCGTGACGGTAATCACAGGCTTCTCCAACATTATCATATCCTTGATACGCAACACCATACCCACACGTATCCGTATCATCGTGCAGCTTGTGGTGGTTGCCGCACTTGTAACGGTGGTCAGTCAGGTACTGAAAGCCTTTGCCTACGATGTCAGTGTGCAGCTTTCGGTATATGTAGGACTGATTATCACCAACTGTATCCTCATGGGACGCCTCGAAGCCTTTGCAATGATGAACCGTCCTTGGCCGAGTTTCCTCGACGGAATAAGCAACGGTCTGGGCTATGCGGCCATCTTGGTGCTGGTAGGTTTCGTTCGTGAGTTGCTGGGACGCGGCAGCGTGCTCGGCTTTCAGATTATTCCGCAGAGTGCCTACGACCTTGGCTATGTCAACAACGGCATGATGTCCATGCCGGCCATGGCTCTGATACTTCTCGGATGCGTCATTTGGATTCACAGAGCATATTTTTATAAGGAGAAATGACAATGGATAATACATTAAACTTGTTCATCAGGTCGATATTTGTCGACAACATGATATTCGCATTCTTCCTCGGAATGTGCTCTTTTCTGGCCGTTTCCAAGAATGTGAAGACATCTTTGGGCTTGGGACTTGCCGTGACATTCGTGCTCGTGGTAACGGTTCCCGTTGACTATCTGCTGCAAACAAAGGTGCTGGGCGACGGTTGCCTCGTTGAAGGCGTTGACCTTTCGTATCTCAGCTTCATCCTTTTCATCGCCATAATCGCCGGCATAACGCAGTTGGTGGAGATGGCTGTGGAACGCTACTCACCAGCACTCTATTCCGCACTGGGTATCTTCCTGCCCCTGATAGCCGTAAACTGCGCCATCATGGGTGCGTCGCTCTTCATGCAACAGCGCATCAACCTTGACCCGTCGAGCAGCCAGTATATCGGCAGTGTGCTCGATGCTGTGGTGTATGCCTTCGGCAGCGGACTCGGTTGGACACTTGCCATTGTGTCAATGGGTGCAATACGCGAAAAAATGCAGTACAGCGATGTGCCGCAGCCGTTGCGCGGACTTGGCATCACGTTCATTACCGTAGGACTTATGGCCTTGGCGATGATGTGCTTCTCCGGGTTGAAGATATAATATGCAGGGCTTATGACCCGCAAAACCGAAACAAAAGAAACTTGAACAAAAGAGTTTATGGGACAATTCATATTAGTTAGCATAGCAGTGTTCCTTGTCACGATACTGTTGCTGGTGGTAGTGCTGTTGGCAGCCAAGAGCTACTTGTCGCCAAGCGGCAATGTCACTATAAAGATCAACGGCGACAAGGAACTGAACGTGGCGCAGGGCAACAGCCTGATGTCCACTCTCAACGAAAACGGCATATATCTCTCGTCGGCATGCGGCGGTAAGGCTTCGTGTGGACAGTGCAAAGTGCAGGTTGTAGAAGGCGGTGGCGAGATACTCGACTCCGAGAAACCCCACTTCACCCGCCGTCAGATAAAGGACCATTGGCGCTTAGGATGCCAGTGCAAGGTGCGTGGCGACATGGCAATCAAGCTCCCCGAGAGCGTACTCGGCGTGAAAGAATGGGAGTGTACCGTGATTTCAAACAAGAACGTATCGTCGTTCATCAAGGAATTCATCGTTGCTTTGCCACCGGGCGAGCACATGGACTTCCTTCCCGGCTCATATGCGGAGATAAAGATACCAGCTTACGACTGTATCGACTACGACAAGGACTTCGATAAGGCCGACATAGGCGACGAATACCTGCCCATGTGGGAGAAATTCAATATCTTCTCGCTCAAGGCACACAATCCGCAGCCTACAATGCGTGCATATTCCATGGCCAACTATCCTGCTGAGGGCGACCGCATCATGCTTACGGTGCGCATAGCCACCACACCGTTCAAACCACGGCCACAGGTTGGTTTCCAAGACGTGCCCACGGGTATAGCCTCTTCATACATCTTCAGTCGCAAACCAGGCGACAAGGTGGTGATGAGCGGCCCTTATGGCGACTTCCATCCGATATTCGACTCCAAGAAAGAGATGATTTGGGTTGGCGGAGGTGCCGGTATGGCTCCGCTGCGCGCACAGATAATGCACATGACCAAGACACTCAACACTCGCGACCGTGCCATGCACTACTTCTACGGTGCCCGTTCGCTCAGCGAAGTGTTCTACCTTGACGACTTCCTGCAACTGGAAAAGGATTTTTCGAACTTCCATTTCCACCTCGCGCTCGACCGTCCCGACCCGGCAGCCGATGCAGCAGGAGTGAAATACACTCCGGGATTTGTCCACCAAGTGATGTACGACACATACCTTAAAGACCACGACGCACCCGAAGACATTGAGTATTACATGTGCGGTCCTGGTCCCATGTCCAAGGCAGTGGTCGGTATGCTCGACAGTCTCGGCGTGGACGAAGAGTCAATCATGTACGACAATTTTGGAGGGTAAAAACAAACCCTAACAAACTTGTAGTAAACTATAACAAAGTCGCTGAATTTCAGCGGCTTTGTTGCGTTTATGGAGATAAGCATATTAGTCTATAACGACAATTATTAAAGCTGTTTGTCGTTCAGCAGGACACACGAAAAAGACAAATGCCGGATGACTTACACGCTATAAGTCATCCGGCATTTGCCGTAAGAAAGGCTGTAAGCCATTAAAAATCGGGTATACCTTCCAAAAGAAGCGAGGGTTGGATTTGGAGAAGGTGCATTACTGCATGTCGTAAACCACCTGCATGAGTTGCTTGCCGAGCTTGTCGGCCTCATCCATTGTGGCGGCTTCGCTGTATACACGCACTATCGGTTCGGTGTTAGACTTGCGCAAATGCACCCATTTGTCGGCGAAGTCAATCTTCACACCGTCGATATCCGTTATCTTTTCGCCCTTGAACATCTCCTTAACCTTCTCCAATACGGCATCGATGTCGGTTGAAGGAGTAAGGTCAATGCGGTTCTTTGCTATATAATATGTAGGATATGTAGCCCTGAGTTCGCTCACTTTGCATCCCTTTTGTGCCAGATTGGACAGGAAAAGGGCTATACCCACGAGAGCGTCGCGACCGTAATGGCACTCCGGATATATCACTCCGCCGTTGCCTTCGCCACCTATCACAGCCTTTACACTGTCAGATTTCATCAGCGTAGTGACGTTTACTTCACCCACAGCCGAAGCGTAGTACTTGCCACCGTGGCGTTCTGTGACATCGCGCAGGGCACGTGTGGAACTCAAGTTGCTCACAGTGTTGCCCGGAGTGTGGCTCAAGACATAGTCAGCCACGCTCACAAGAGTGTATTCCTCACCGAACATCTTTCCGTCTTCGCAGATAAACGCCAAGCGGTCAACGTCCGGGTCAACGACAATGCCCAAGTTATACTTGCCACTAGCCATCTCGTTCATTATACCGCTAAGGTTCTTCTCCAGCGGTTCGGGGTTATGGGCAAAATCACCAGTAGCTTCACCGTTGAGGAACGTGTAGGACACGCCCAGACGGTCAAGCAGTTTCGGGAGGATAATGCCGCCTACACTATTGATAGAGTCCACACAAACGTTGAAATGAGCGTTGCGTATGGCCTCAGCGTCAACCAGTTTCAGACCGAGAACAGCCTCGATGTGCTTGTCATCAAAAGTGTTATCGGCGGTGTAATGACCCAAACGGTCAACGTCAGCATACTCGTAGTCATCCTTTTCCGCGATGGCGAGCACCTCGTTGCCATCGTCTTTGGTCAGAAATTCACCCTCATTGTTGAGCAACTTCAGTGCATTCCACTGCCTCGGATTGTGGCTTGCGGTGATTATGATGCCGCCGTCAGCCTTGGAAAACCTTACGGCAAGTTCCGTGGTAGGCGTGGTTGCGAGTCCAATGTCGATTACATCGTAACCCATACCGATGAGTGTGCCGCAGACAACGCGGTTTACCATGTCGCCAGACAAGCGTGCGTCGCGTCCGACTACAATCTTTCCGCTGTTTGACTTGCCGCTACGCTTGATGAAAGTAGCGTAAGCAGAAGTAAACTTCACGATGTCCAGAGGATTTAGAGTGTCGCCTGTGTGGCCACCGATGGTTCCCCTGATGCCAGAAATAGACTTTATGAGTGTCATTATGCGTTTTTATTTTTCCCTTTGATACGTTATGACATAATAGCAAGGATACACGTTTGACGAAGCGTAAGTCTGTCCTTGCGTGTGCGGAACGATGAGTTTCACCTTGGCAATCTCACTGTTTGCATCAGTCTGTCGACCAAGATTGATGTAGGTCAGCGGAATCAGCCATCCTGTGGGGACGGAAGTACCATACGCACTGCACATTTCACCACTGTCAAACGTACCCGTATAGTTGCTACCAGTACGGGTAACGGTCATTTTGTCGTAGTAGCGCGCCTTACTGTCGTTGCGTGTCTGCACATACTTGTCCAGAATATTGTATTCAATGTACCGGCAAAGCACGTTGACCGTCTTGTTCTCCTCAAGCGGAGTGCCACATCCGCGGCGTTCTATCTGCATATACACACCGCTGTTGTTGAGATAGACAAACTCACGCTTCTCCACGCTGGTGGAATCGCCTTGGTTGTGAAACTGCGCCTCGCTGATTATCGTCAGTGAAGAGTCGTTTATGAATGTGTTGATGGCGTTGCGTTCTTTCTCTTTCTTGTCGCCGTAGGTCTCATAGTTGTCACACGACGCGAACAGCGATGCAGCCAAGAGTGCCCAAAGAGGCAAAACTCTAAAGTTTCCCATGCTTCTTATATAATGTCAGTCTTGTTTTTTCTGTATTGTAAAGCCGCTGAAACGGTATGGCAAAGTTACTAAAAAAAGTAATTGTCTGCCGTTGTCATTACGTTACTTTAACGTGTTTTCAAAATGCGCTATGGCCTTTTTCGTCACTTCCACAGCCTCAGCCATGCTGCAGTGCAGCCTTCCGCCCGATGCGTTGAGGTGTCCGCCGCCGTTGAAGAAGGCTTCAGCCACTTTGTTGCAGGGAAAATCGTCCACACTGCGCAGACTCACCCATATCGTGTTGTCCTTCTCAGTGTCTTCGCGCAGCGAGATGGACAGCTTCACGCCCTTTATCTGCAACGGCATATTGACCAGTCCCTCGGCGTCACCCTTGATAAAATGGAAGCGTTGCAAGTCCTTGCGAGTGAGAGTGAAGTAGGTTGCGTGACGCTCCTTGTCAACCACGAGCTGATTGTAGAGCACGTAGCCAGTCAAACGCATACGGCTTTCACTGTAATTGTTGTACACGTTGCGGTAAATCTTGTCCTTGTCGATGCCCTTGGTGAGCAACATGCTTATGGCGAAGAATATTTCCGGACGAGTACTGTTGTAGGTAAAACCGCCAGTGTCAGTCATCATGCCACAATACACCGGCACCGCGAAGTTGCGCCCAAGCTGTTCGAAGCCACCCAACTGCCACACGAGACCGAACACCAGTTCGCACGTGGAACTGTAGTCTGGGCGCGATATGAGCAAACTGCACTCCATGTCGGGGTTAGGATGATGGTCTATCATCACTTTTTCCGCCTTTGAAGCCAAGACACTGTCGGCCATGGCATCCGTGCGACTGGGAGTGTTGTAGTCGAGACAGAACAGCAAGCCACATTCGCGCAGCAGTGCGTCGGCCCTGTCCATGTGCTTGTCATAGCGCACGATACGCTCTGTGTTAGGGAGCCAGCGCAGAAAGTCGGGATACTGGTCGGGAACTATCACCACAGGTTCCTTTCCCATAACCACCCGGAGGTATTCTGCCCATGCCAAACACGACCCTATGGCATCGCCGTCAGGGTTGACGTGACAAGTGAGCACTATCTTTTCATTGTCGGCAACGAGCGATTTCAACCGTTCAAGTTCCCCGTTGGTCAGTATATCTTTAAGCATAATGGGCACAAAGGTAGCACTATTTGTCTAAACGGCAAAGGATTAGCGGCTCCACATCGCCATGTTTTACAGTCTCGCATATAGCTAAAAAGACAAATCGCGCACCTTATTATTATATCATATACTTCTTCTTTCGCTTCACGGCCTTGTGCGGAGTCAGTGCCGAAGCGTCGATGCCGCGAGTTTTCACCCCTTGATACGACCGCCAACGCTGCCGGATTTTGTTCACATAGTCCACCGTTTCCGATCCGCGCATATAACCATTCTTAACCACAGGGTCACGGTAGTAAGCCGGAGTGGCCAGCAAGAGCACATATTTAGACACATCTGTCCATCGTTTGGGGTTGCCACCATGCTTGGAAGTCAAGGCCATGGCGTCGCGAATGTGGTTGTAGCCACCGTTGTAGCTTGCCAACACGAAGTTGAGACGCTCGTTGCGGTCAGCAATGTCGCCGAACTTGCCCTCCAGATTGGCCAGATATTTGGCCGCAGCGGCTATGTTGCTCTCCGGATCGTGTATCTGCGACATCGACAAGCCCAGCATCGACGCCGTGGAAGGCATTATCTGCATCAGTCCGCACGCCCCTGCCCACGACTTAGCCTGCGGGTCAAAGGTGGACTCCTGGTAGCACTGCGCAGCCATTAGTCTCCAGTCCCATCGTATCCCTCGGCTGTAGGCCACGAACAAACCGTCGTAGCGGGATATCACTCCGCCCTTGCGGTTGAGCATCGGGGCATATATCCTGCGCGTAACGCTCTTTGCGCTCAGCAGAAACGATTCCTCCTTGGTCACTTCGGCCAGCATCGACGGTTTGTACCACTCGTTTATGGCATCGGCCAACTGCGGTTTGCCGCTTCCAACAACCCAGTGCACCGCCGTACTGTCGTTCATAGCTCCGCAAAAAGTCAGTTGCTTCACGCTGTCGCCAAGACTCTCTATCCGTTTTTTGTCCAACGGCATGGCTATAACGTCGCCGTCGCCACGCCAAAGTCGCTTTACCATATCTACCGTGTCGCGGCACACCTCCACACGGAGGCTCACCCCTACCCTTTCGGCAAACCGTTGGCAAAGCATATACTGCCGTCCTAACGCGCGCCCGTGATAATCATAATATGTGTCGGGACCGCTCAAGGTGAGCATAATCAGTTCGCCGTTGGCCACTATCTGCTCCAGGTCGAAGCCCGAAGACGACGGCACACTGTCCACCACGTCGCCCCACGGCGTACTTATCTTCTCCTGTTTGTTGCCGCTACAGCCAGCCATGACCACAAGAGCGGCCAAAGCCACCATTGCAGCCACTGCCCTAACGGCCGTTTTGCGCACCTTTGAGAGGGTAAAATCAAGGCTTTTGTATGCTATATTGCAAGTCACTGATATTCAAACGATTGTATTTCCTGCTAAAAAGTGGGCCATTTACGACCCGTAACTAGGCCACTTACGAGTGCTAAGTGGGCCACTTACGACCCCTAACTCGCCCACTTACTGTCGGCAAGTAGCACGGTTGGCTTCGGAAAGCCTACTGCCTTACTGCCGCCACTGCTTACTTTTTGTCCGTGTAGCGGCTGTTTTGGCTGCAAAAGTACATATTTTCTTGCATATAAGTTTTAATTTAAGTAATTTTGCCGAGCACAAATACACGAAACAACCAATCAATATGTTACGAATAGCTGTTCAGTCAAAAGGCCGTCTCTTTGAAGACACGATGAACCTTCTCGCCGAGGCCGACATAAAAGTTAGTGCATCCAAGCGCACTCTCCTTGTACAATCAACCAATTTTCCTCTGGAGGTACTCTACCTGCGCGACGACGACATACCGCAAAGTGTGGCGAGCGGAGTGGCAGACATAGGTGTCGTGGGCGAAAACGAGTTTGTGGAGCGTGGCGAAGATGCTGAGATAGTGTCACGTCTCGGCTTCAGCAAGTGCCGACTGTCGCTTGCCATACCCAAGGAAATAGACTATAAGGGACTTGAGTGGTTTCACGGCAAGAAGATAGCCACGTCATATCCCAACATTCTCCAGTCGTTCATGGATAGCAAGGGCATCAGCACCAACATACACATCATCACCGGAAGTGTTGAGATATCTCCCGGCATCGGACTGTCCGACGGCATCTTCGACATCGTGAGCAGCGGCTCCACGCTCGTGAGCAACAATCTCCGCGAGGTGGAAGTGGTGATGCGCAGCGAGGCATTGCTCATTGCCAACAAGGACATGGACGACGAAAAGCGCAAGATTTTGAACGACATGCTCTTCCGCTTTGAGGCTGTGCGCAGTGCAGAAGACAAGAAGTATGTGCGCATGAATGTGCCCAAAGACCGTCTTGAAGACATCGTCAGCGTGTTGCCAGGACTGAAGAGTCCCACGATTATACCGCTGGCCGACAGCGACTGGTGCTCGGTACACACCGTGCTCGACCAGAAACGCTTCTGGGAAATCATTGGCAAGTTGAAGGAAATGGGTGCTCAGGGCATTCTGGTGACACCTATTGAAAAGATGATTATGTAGTTTCGGGAGCAAAATCCTTTTTGCAACAGACATGAACATTATTAGATATCCGCAGCGAGACACATGGTGTGAGATTGTGGAGCGTCCCCACTTGGACGTGTCGCAGCTCAACGCCACTGTAGCCTCGGTGCTTGACGACGTTAAAAAGCGCGGCGACGAGGCCGTAAAGGACTATGAGGCCAAGTTCGACCACGTGGCTCTGCAGTCGCTCGCAGTGAGTAGCGACGAGATGGCAGAGGCAGCATCGCTCGTAAGCGACGAACTCAAGGAAGCCATTGCGCTTGCCCACCATAATATAAAGGTGTTTCACGAGGCTCAACGCTTCGAAGGGCACAAGACGGAGACGCAGCCCGGTGTGGTATGCTGGCAGAAGAGCGTGCCCATAAGCAAGGTCGGACTGTATATCCCCGGCGGAACGGCACCGCTGTTCAGCACCGTGCTCATGCTCGCCACACCGGCCAAGATAGCCGGATGCCGCGACATTGTGCTCTGCACGCCTCCCGGACGCGACGGAAAGGTGAATCCAGCCATACTGGTGGCTGCACAGACCGCCGGAGTCAACCGCATATTCAAGGCCGGAGGCGTTCAGGCCATCGGCGCAATGGCCTACGGCACGGAGAGTGTGCCCAAGACCTACAAGATATTCGGCCCGGGCAATCAGTATGTCATGGCTGCCAAGCAACAGGTGAGCCTGCACGACGTGGCGATAGACATGCCGGCAGGACCTTCTGAGGTGTGCGTCATAGCCGACGACACGGCCAACATCGAGTTCATTGCCGCCGACTTGTTGTCGCAAGCCGAACACGGAGCTGACTCGCAGGTGATACTCATCACCACAAGTGAACGAGTGATGGATCAGATACAGCCGGAAATAGAACGCCAGTTGGCCGCTCTGCCACGCAAGGAGATAGCTTCAAAGGCTTTGGACAACAGCAAACTGGTGCTTGTGGCCGACCTTGACGAGGCTATGGCTCTGTCCAACACCTACGCTCCGGAGCACTTGATACTGCAAACCGCCGACCCCGACGCTTTGGCTGACAAGGTGGAGAACGCCGGAAGCGTGTTCCTCGGCCAGTATGCCTGCGAAAGTGCGGGCGACTATGCCAGCGGCACCAACCATACGTTGCCCACACATGGCTACGCAAAGGCTTACAACGGTGTGAACCTCGACAGCTACTGCCGGAAGATTACGTTCCAGCACCTCAGCGAAGAGGGAGTGAGCCGCATAGGTCGCGCCGTAGAGGTGATGGCGGCTATGGAGTCGCTCGACGCACACAAGAACGCAATGACCGTGAGACTGCGTGCCATTGGCAAATAACAGACATATCGGTCAATCAAAAAGCATAAGACGAATTTCGATTATGAGAAAGTTGGAAGAACTGGCGCGCCCGAACATACTGCGCCTCAAGCCATATAGCAGTGCACGTGACGAATATAGCGGCCACGTGGCAAAGGTGTTTCTCGATGCCAACGAGAATCCCTACAACGGTCCGTTCAACCGCTATCCCGACCCTACACAGGCTGAACTGAAGGCCGTGTTGGCCAAGGTGAAGGGCGTAAAGGCCGAAAACATATTCCTCGGCAACGGCAGCGACGAGGCCATCGACCTGCTCTACCGCTGTTTCACACAGCCCGGCAAGGACAATGTGGTGGCCATCGACCCTACATACGGCATGTATGAGGTGTGCGCCGACATCAACGATGTGGAGTATCGCAAGGTGTTGCTCGACGACAACTTCCAGATTTCAGCCGACAAACTGCTTGCCGCTTGCGACCAGAACACCAAGCTGATATGGATATGCAGCCCGAACAACCCCACTGGCAACTGCATTTGCCGTGAGGAGATTGAGCGTGTGCTTAACGGGTTCGACGGCCTGGTAGTTGTGGACGAAGCCTACAGCGACTTCGCCAAGCAAAAGCCGTTCCGCCACGACTTGGCTTCCTATCCCAATATCGTTGTGCTGAACACCATGAGCAAGGCTTGGGGCTGTGCAGCCATACGTCTCGGCATGGCTTTCGCGTCGGAAGAAATCATCGGACTGTTCAACAAGGTGAAGTATCCCTACAACATCAATCTGCTGACGCAGCAACAGGCCATGAAATCTCTTGAAGACCCGTTTGAAACAGACAAGTGGGTGCGCACCATCTTGCAGGAACGCACACGCATGATTGACGCTTTCCAACTACTCAAGCAGTGCGTCAAGATATATCCCACGGACGCCAACTTCTTCCTTGCGCGCATGACCGACGCCCAGAAGACCTACGACTATCTCGTGGAGCGCGGCATCATCGTGCGCAACCGCACCAACGTGACGCTCTGCAACAACTGTCTGCGCATCACGATTGGCACAAAGACGGAGAACAACGAACTTCTCGCCGCTCTGCGACAGTACGTATAGAAACGAGGAAACATCGCTTTCCTTGCCCGAAAGTTGCCTGATTTATATGAGAAACCTGCTAACTGGCTCATATAAATCAGGCAACTTTCTCATAGAGATTAGGCAACTTTCGTGTGCGTAGCCTATAATCCCATACTTCCCTTTGGCGCACACTCTTTTTCCATTGTGCTCGGCCACAACACCAGGCATCAACACTCAGTCGCCTCTCACGTCCCAACACTTCAACCGAGCGGTGGGTTAAATAACATTAACAAAACAAGTCAGATACACCTTTTCGGCTTTATTTAGTTATTTTTGTATAGCCTTTTCGCACGCCATCGTTGGGACGTTATATGCGTCTTGCGACCATTGGCTACCGTATTAGGCGATATTCATACTCGAAGACATATACATATTATTAACTATCAAAACACATACAAATAACATGAAACCAACTTTATTACTCTTGGCGGCTGGTATGGGCAGCCGTTACGGTGGTCTGAAGCAGCTGGACGGTCTTGGTCCTAACGGCGAAACCATCATGGACTACTCCATCTACGACGCTATCAAAGCAGGATTCGGCAAGATCGTGTTCGTAATCCGCAAAGACTTTGAAAAGGACTTCAAGGAAAAGATACTCAGCAAGTACGAAGGACATGTTCCAGCAGAACTTTGCTTCCAGAGCCTCGACGCTCTTCCAGAAGGATTCGCTTGTCCGAAGGACCGTGTGAAGCCTTGGGGAACCAACCACGCTGTGCTCATGGCAAAGGATATCATCAAGGAACCGTTCTGCGTGATCAACTGCGACGACTTCTACAACCGTGACGCTTTCATGGTGATAGGCAAATTCCTGTCGGAACTGCCCGAAGGAAGCAAGAACAAGTATGCCATGGTGGGCTTCAGAGTGGGCAACACCCTGTCGGAGAACGGTACCGTGGCACGCGGCATCTGCTCTAAGGACGAAAAGGGCAACCTGACCACAGTTGTGGAGCGCACTGAGATTATGCGCGTCAACGGTCCCGTTTGCTACAAAGACGAGCAGGGCGAATGGGTTGCTGTGGAGGACACAACACCTGTTTCTATGAACATGTGGGGCTTCACTCCCGACTACTTCGAGCACAGTGAGGCTTACTTCAAGGAGTTCCTCGCCGACCCGAAGAACATGGAGAACCTCAAGGCTGAGTTCTTCATTCCGCTTATGGTCAACAAGCTGATAAACGAGAAGACCTCCACCGTTGAGGTGCTCGACACAACGAGCAAGTGGTTTGGCGTAACCTACGCCGCTGACCGTCAGTCTGTGGTAGACAAGATACAGAGTCTCATAGACGAGGGTGTATATCCAGCAAAACTGTTCTAAAGAACATACCATATCCATTTGATTTTTCACGTGGGGCGATGACCGAAAAGGTTGTTGCCCCATGTCCATTTATAACGGTAACTCCTGGTATGTCCTCTGTTCGTCTCCATTCTCCGAGAGCGAATATTATTGTAAATGTTTAGGACAACACCGGGAAAATGCGTAATTTTGCAGACTGAACGATATTCTCGTCAGCAATGATAAGCAACAAGGACTATATCCAACTGCAAGCATATTCACGGTACGACGGCGCACTGGCAGCCGTGGTCTGGATTGTCAGCTTCGCCCTATATATAACCGGCATCACCAATCCACTGTCAGTGATGGCAGGAGCGTTGCTGGCGGTGTTCTCCCCGTTCTACATAGCTCTGCGGTTGCGCCGGTTTCGTGACAGTGTGCGCGACGGCAGCATATCGTTTCGCCGCGCCTACGTCTATTCGTTTTCCGTGTTCTGCCATGCCGCACTGCTCTTTGCAATAGCCCAATACGTCTATTTTGCTTTCATCGACAACGGTTATTTTGTCAACTGCATGACAGAACTGTTGAGCGACCAGCAGGCTAAGCAGATGATACAGGCTTACGGAATGGAACAGGCAGTGGACGAAAGTCTGCAAGCCATGCGCAGTGTGAGACCGATAGACTATGCGCTGAACAATCTCTCGCTCAACTTCATGGCCGGACTGGTGCTAAGTCTGCCGATAGCCGCAATAATGAAGAGAGACAAAAGTGGCGTTTAAGACCAAAACTTTAGCGACTACAATACCCAAAGCAATATAACATCTATATAATATGGACATTTCCGTTATCATTCCCTTATATAATGAGGAGGAATCGCTGCCCGAACTGTATGCGTGGATCGGGCGAGTAATGGACGAAAACAAGTTTTCATACGAGGTTATCTTCGTGAACGACGGTTCCACCGACCGCTCCTGGGAGGTGATAGAAGACCTGGCCGCCAAGCACGAGCAGGTGCGCGGCATAAAGTTCCGCCGCAACTACGGCAAGAGTCCGGCTCTGTACTGCGGTTTCAAACAGGCACAGGGCGATGTGGTAATCACCATGGACGCCGACTTGCAGGACTCTCCCGACGAGATACCCGGACTGTACAAGATGATAAAGGAGGACGGCTACGACCTCGTTTCGGGCTACAAGCAGAAGCGCTATGACCCACTGTCGAAGACCATTCCCACAAAACTGTTTAACGCCACGGCAAGGAAGATAAGCGGAATAAAAAACCTGCACGACTTCAACTGCGGACTCAAGGCTTACCGCAAGGCTGTGGTGAAGAACATAGAGGTGTATGGCGAGATGCACAGATACATACCTTATCTGGCCAAGAACGCCGGTTTCGACAAGATTGGCGAGAAGGTTGTACACCACCAGGCACGCAAATACGGCAAGTCGAAGTTCGGCCTCAACCGTTTCTTCAACGGCTATCTCGACCTTATCACACTGTGGTTCCTGAGCAGCTTTGCCCGTCAGCCCATGCACGTGTTCGGTTTCCTCGGCTCCATAATGTTCTTCATTGGATTAATCTCCGCAGTAGGACTGGGTGTGGACAAGCTCTACGCCCTGTCGCACGGTATACCGCAGCACCTCGTGACCGATTCGCCCTACTTCTATATAGCTCTCACGATGATGCTCATAGGCACACAGCTGTTTTTGGCCGGCTTCCTTGGCGACCTCATCAGCCGCTCTTCGAGCAAGCGCAACGACTATCAGATTGAGGAGGAGATAAGATGCGGCGAATAGCCACAGCCTTGATACTGACCGCAGCGTTGGCCACGGCGTGCTCATCGATAGACTGTCCGGTGCAGAACACGGTGGCCACGGAGTACGGACTGTACAAAAGTGACGGCACAGCCGACACTCTGCGCTACGACACACTGACCATAGCGAGCACAAGGCGTGACGGCAACGACACCACGCTGCTCAACCGCGGTACTGGTATCATCGGTTTCACACTGCCCATAAGCAACGGTGCTGCCACAGACACGCTCTTCTTCGAGTTGAAAGACACACTGTCTACCGTGCGCAGAGACACGCTGTATGTGGACAAGGAAGACTTTCCACACTTCGAGTCAGTAGACTGCAACATGTCTTATTTCCACACTCTCACAGGCATAAGATGGACAACCAACGCCATCGATTCGGTCATTATCAAAAATCGGAACGTCAACTATGATGCCTCAACGCAGCATATACACCTTTATCTCAAGCCTCGCGATTAGTCTGTGCTTTGCGCTTACGGCAAACGGACAAAGCAAGATATTCACTGTTGAGAAGGATTCCGTACCTTTTTTCAACGGTTTGTCCGTGTCGGTAGACCTCGTGGGACCAGCCATGCTCGCCCTTGACGACTACGGAGAGTACGAAGGGGCACTGCGTGTGAACCTTCACGACCAGTATTTCCCCGTGTTTGAACTCGGCTACGGCAAAGCCAACCACGACGACGAGGTGACAGGCATCCGCTACAAGACCGCCGCACCATACTTCCGCATTGGTTGCGACCTCAATCTGCTAAAGAAAAAGCACACCAAGAATCGGCTTTACGGCGGTCTTAGATATGCTTTCACTTCATACAAGGTAGACATAGCCCGACCGGGACTGCAGGACCCGACATGGCAATGGGACGCTCCCGTTGACATACAAGGCGAACAGTGCAGCCAGCACTGGCTTGAAGCGGTGTTTGGCGTTGACGCACAGATATGGGGACCGCTGCATCTGGGTTGGAACGTGCGCTACAAGAGACGCATAGCCCACAAGGACAGCAGCATTGGCAACACTTGGTACGTACCCGGCTACGGCGTTTACTCCGACACACGCATCGGTGCCAACTTCCTTGTCATCATCGACATCTGATAAACCTCCACTACTCTACCCCGACAAACTACTTCCGGCATGGACAAAAGCAAAAGAAACAAACGGTTGGTGTGGCAGTTGCCGTTCCTCGCGTTCCTGATTATCGGCACAATCCTTATCATCAGAAATCAGAAACTTGTGCCCTATCAGCACAGCCAAGGTCTCGTGTTCGGCACAAGCTACAGCATGACCTACCAGTGCGACTCTGATTTGACCCGTCAGATAGAGGCTGAACTGCAAAAGGTGGACAACTCGCTGTCGCCGTTCAACAAGCAATCGTGTATATCCGCCGTGAACAGAGGTGAGAACGTGGAGGTAGACGATATGTTCCGTGAGGTTTTCCTTTTGGCCGAAAGCGTTTCAAAGGAAACCAACGGTGCCTTCGACATCACCGTTGCACCGCTGGTAAACGCCTGGGGCTTCGGTTTCAAGCACGGAACGCCGCCAACGAAACACTCGATAGACAGCTTGATGGCAACAATCGGTTACAACAAGGTGTCGCTATCCGACAATCACGTGCGCAAATCGGACTCCCGCACCATGCTTGACTGCAGTGCTATTGCCAAAGGCTACGGTTGCGATGTGGTAGCAAGGATGCTCAAGAGTCGCGGAATAACCAACTTTATGGTGGAGATAGGTGGAGAGATAGTGACCAGCGGCATCAACGAGAAGCGTGTGCCATGGAAAATAGGTGTGACAAAGCCAACGGACGACTCGCTGAACGTAAACGGCGAGATACAGACCGTGCTCAATGTGACCGATAAGGCTATGGCTACAAGCGGCAACTACCGCAACTTCTACTATAAGAACGGCAGGAAATATGCCCATACCATAGATCCGAAAACGGGTTATCCCGTACAGCACAACATTCTCTCATCCACTGTCATAGCCGACAACTGCGCCACAGCCGACGCTTATGCCACGGCGTTCATGGTATTGGGACTTGACGGAGCGAAGAAAGTGCTCGAACGTCATCCTGAACTCATGGCCTACTTTATATATTCCGACAAGAACGGTAAAAACGCCGTGTGGTATTCGCCATCCATGAAAGGCAAGTTTCTACAGTAAAAAAACGTAGGTACTGAAACATGCAGACGCTACAGATTTACGACAGACTGTTGCAGTTTCCGCTGTTTCTGGGACTGGGTATGGACGACCTTACCCACATTGCCGGTCACACAAGGTTTGACTTTAGGAAATACTCTGCCGGCAAACGCATCGTGAATGAGGGGCAAGTTTGCGACGAAGTGCTGTTGCTTACCAACGGCAAGTTGCTGATGCGCACTTCGGCTTTCGACCACAGCTACTCGGTGGAAGAGGAAACGCCGGCACCATACACCGTGCAACCGGAATGTTTGTTCGGACTTACGCAACGCTACCGCAGTACTTTCACTGCCATGACCGACACCAATTTTATAGTAATAGGCAAGAAAGAGTTGGAAAGGCTATGCGACACGTTCACCGTGGTGCGCATGAACCTCGCCAACACCCTTGCCACGCAGTCGCAAAGGTTGGCTGCAAGACCGTGGAGGCGACAAACACCGGGGCTGTGCGGACGCATAACGTCGTTCATCGTGGACAGATGCCAGTATCCGGCAGGCAGAAAGACTGTGAGAATACTCATGTCACAGTTGGCCAATGAACTTAACGACAACCGCCAAAACGTGTCGAAGGCACTCAACAGTATGCAGCAAGACGGACTCATCAGTCTGCATCGTGGACGCATAGTGGTTCCTTCGCTTGAAAAGCTCATCACCGGACGGTCGTAACATCTGACGGATAGGCAAATCAAAGATGTGCAGAAAGGGATTCTTCATGGACCCTTTAGAGACATTGAAGCAAGGCAAAAAAGTATAGCCGCACTTCATGTTATCGTTTTTAATGTGTACCTTTGCACTCTGAATTTCACTAAAGCACTTAATGGACAACAAACAGAACAGCAAAGCTTTCTCCATGATAGCCGACATAGAAGGCGATTTCAGCGAACTGACCAACCTCGAAATGCCGGAAACACTGCCTGTTTTGGCCGTCAGAAATCTGGTTCTCTTTCCGGGAGTAGTATCGCCGATACTGATAGGACGCGAGTCTAGTCTGGCTCTCGTCAGGAAAGCGGAGAAAACAGGCTGCATCATAGCCGTCGTATGTCAGCGTGACCCGGACATCGACGATCCCACAAAGAAAGACCTTTACGCCTACGGAGTGTTTGCCCGCATAGTAAAGGTGATATCCATGCCCAACGGTCACGTAACCGCAATAGCCCAGGGACTGGGACGTATGGAACTGCTCAGCCTGTCGGCACGCAGAAAACCGTATCTCACCGGAACGGTGCGCAATGCGCCTGAGACGCTGCCCGACAAAGAAGACAAGGAGTTCAATGCGGGAGCGGAAGCCTTGCGCCAAATCACGTCTGAATATATTAAGGTAAGCGACGAAATACCAGAAGAAGCTACATTTGCCATACACAACGTGCACAACGATGTGATGGCTCTTAACTTCATCTGCACCAATATGCCTTTTTCCATCAAGGAAAAGATGGCTCTGCTCGGAAAAGACTCCGTGAAGAAGAGACTGCTGGGCACCATGCGCATCATAAACAGGGAGCTTTCGCTGCAAAACCTCAAACAGGACATACGCAACAAGACGCGCGACGACATTGACGAACAGCAGCGCAACTACTTCCTGCAGCAGCAGATAAAGAACATGCAGGCCGAGATTGGCAACGGAGAGAACGCTCCGGAGAAGCAGGAACTGCTGGAAAAGGCGAAGAAAAAGAAGTGGAACGAGGAAACGGCCAAGGCTTTCCAGAAGGAAATGGACAAGCTGGACCAGATAAATTCGCAGAGTCCTGACTATAATGTGCAGCTGACCTACTTGCAGACATTCGTTGCGCTGCCGTGGGGCGAATACACCAAGGACGACATGAACCTCGTCCGTGCCCAAAAGGTGCTCGACAAGGACCACTACGGCATGGAGAAGGTGAAGGAGCGCATACTGGAATATATGGCTGTGCTCAGTCTCCGTGGCGACTTGAAGTCACCCATTCTGTGCCTTTACGGCCCTCCTGGTGTGGGCAAGACGAGTCTTGGCAAGAGCATAGCTGCCGCAATGAAGCGCAAATATGTGAGAGTGTCGCTCGGCGGACTGCACGATGAAGCCGAGATACGCGGTCACCGCCGTACATATATAGGTGCAATGCCGGGACGTATCATCAAGAACATACAGAAAGCAGGGTCGTCCAACCCCGTTTTCATTCTGGACGAGATAGACAAACTGACGCAGAACACAGTCAATGGAGATCCTGCTTCGGCTCTTCTGGAGGTGCTCGATCCTGAACAGAACGCTGCTTTCCACGACAACTACCTTGACGTTGACTACGACCTCTCAAAGGTTCTCTTCATCGCTACAGCCAATGACCTCAATACAATACCGCGTCCCCTACTCGACCGCATGGAGTTGATTGAGGTGAGCGGCTACATTACCGAGGAGAAGACCGAGATTGCCAAACGCCACCTGATACCCAAGGAGAAGGAGAACAACGGTCTGGGCGACGAAGCCAAGCTGACGTTTACCAAACAGGCAGTGGAAAAGGTGATAGAACAGTACACGCGTGAGAGCGGTGTGCGCCAGTTGGAGAAACAGATAGACAAGTCGCTGCGCAAACTCGCCCTGCGCAAAGCCAAGGACGGTGAACTGCCATACACGAAGATAACGCCTGCGGAGATAGAAGACTTGCTCGGCAAACCGCCATTCTACCGCGACATCTACCAAGGCAACTCTTACGCCGGCGTAGTCACCGGATTGGCGTGGACAAGCGTGGGCGGTGAAATACTGTTCATCGAGACGAGCCTAAGCAAGGGCAAGGGTTCAAAGCTCACTCTGACGGGTAATCTCGGCGATGTGATGAAGGAGTCGGCAGTACTGGCCTTGGAATACGTGAAGGCTCATGCGGATACGCTCAACATAGACTACCGCATATTCGACAACTGGAACATCCACATCCATGTGCCCGAGGGTGCCACTCCTAAAGACGGTCCTTCGGCAGGTATAACCATCGCCACGTCGATAGCGTCGGCACTGACCCAGCGCAAGGTGCGCAAGAACACTGCCATGACCGGAGAGATTACTCTTCGCGGCAAGGTGCTTCCCGTGGGCGGCATAAAGGAGAAGATACTCGCAGCCAAGCGCGCCGGAATCACAGATATAATAATGTGTCAAGACAACCGGAAGGACATTGAGGAGATTCCCGACGTTTATCTCAGCGGTGTCAGTTTCCATTACGTCGAGAACGTGCAGGATGTATGGAACTTCGCACTGACCGACGAACTGGTGGAGAAGCCTCTCGTGTTTGAAATAGACGAAGACGAAAAGAACAAGAAATGACGTTTGAACTACAACATACCGACCCGTATTCCGACGCAAGGACCGGACTGTTGACCACAGCCCATGGCGTGATAAAGACTCCCATCTTCATGCCCGTCGGTACGTGCGGCAGCGTGAAAGGTGTGCATTTCAAGGAACTTGAAGAGCAGGTGAAGGCGCAAATCATTCTCGGAAACACCTATCACCTGTATCTGCGTCCGGGACTTGACATACTCAGGGCGGCAGGTGGACTGCACAAGTTCAACGGTTGGGACAAACCAATGCTGACTGACTCTGGCGGTTTCCAGGTGTTTTCACTCACCGGAATAAGGAAGCTGCGTGAGGAAGGATGCGAGTTCCGCTCACACATAGACGGTTCAAAACACATATTCACGCCCGAAAACGTGATGGACACCGAGCGCATTATCGGTGCAGACATAATGATGGCGCTCGACGAATGTCCTCCCGGCAAGAGCGACTACCAATACGCCAAGAAGAGTCTGGGCCTCACACAACGGTGGCTCGACCGCTGCATCAAGCGGTTCAACGAGACAGAACCGCTGTACGGCCACGAGCAAAGTCTGTTCCCCATCGTTCAGGGCTGCACATACAAGGACTTGCGCAGCGAAGCGGCTAAGTTTGTGGCCGACAAGGGTGCTGACGGCAACGCCATCGGTGGTCTTGCCGTGGGTGAACCAGCCGAGACGATGTATGAAATGATTGAGGTGGTAAATGCCATTCTGCCAAAAGACAAACCTAGATATCTGATGGGCGTAGGCACTCCGCAGAACATTCTTGAGGCTATTGAGCGCGGTGTGGATATGTTCGACTGCGTTATGCCAACCAGAAACGGGCGCAACGCAATGCTTTTCACCTATCAGGGCACTATGAACCTGCGCAACAAGAAGTGGGAACGTGACTTTACGCCCATTGACCCCGACGGTTGCTATGTTGACCAACGCTACACGAAAGCCTACCTGCACCATTTGTTCAAGGCGGGAGAACTGTTGGCCATGCAGATAGCCAGCATACACAACCTCGCCTTCTACCTGCGGCTCGTCACGGATGCGCGCCAGCATATTGAAAACGGTGACTTCACCGCTTGGAAGCGCAGCATCATCGGTGATTTGGGCAAAAGACTATAACATATAAAGGTATAAGGCTATAACATCCAAACGGGCAGCATCATCGGTGATTTGGGCAAAAGGCTATAATATATAAGGTATAAGGCCAAAACATCCAAGCAAAAGGCTATAACATATAAAGTCAAAGGCTACAACATCCAAACGGGCGGCTATATATGTAAAGGTATAAGGCTATAACATCCAAGCAGGAGGCTATATATATAAAGGTATAAGGCTAAGACATCCCAGACAAGAGGTTAAAACATCCAAAGCAGAAGTTCGGCAATGAAGTACAGTACTATTAGGAAACGGAGAAAGGCGTTGCATCGGTGGCGTGCGGTGAAGCGCGGCGCAGCCAAACTGTTGTCGTTCGTTGCGCCGGTGGGTCGTTTGCTGGCAAAGCTCAATCCTTTCCGTGGTATAAAGAGGATAGACCGATACATCATAGGCAAGTTTATCGGCACGTATATATACTCCATTGCCCTGATTATCTCCATCTCCATAGTATTCGACATCAACGAGAATCTGGCTAAGTTCACCACAAACCACGCTCCGTTGCGCGCCATTGTGTTCGACTACTACGCCAACTTCGTGCCTTATTTCGCCAATCTGTTCAGTCCACTGTTCGTTTTCATCGCCGTAATCTTCTTCACCTCCAAGCTGGCGGGCAACTCCGAAGTGATAGCCATGCTCGCCTGCGGCATGAGTTTCAAGCGGCTTTTGCGCCCCTACATGGTGTCGGCAGCCCTCATAGCTGCGCTCAACCTCTATTTGGGAGCCTATGTGATACCGCGCGGAACGGTTGTTAGGCACGATTTCGAATCACTCTACAAGAACAACAAGAAGAACACGTCGGCGAGCAACGTGCAGTTGCAGGTGGGCAAAGGCGTGATAGCCTACATCGGGCAGTACGACGACAAGTACAAGACAGGCTACGGTTTCTCGCTCGACAAGTTTGAGAACAAGAAACTCGTGAGCCACATGACCGCATCCACCATACAGTATGACACCATCTCCGACAGCAAATACCACTGGAAAGCCATCAACTACAAGATACGAACACTGCGCGGAATGAGGGAACACATAGAGACGGGCATAGAGCGCGACACCGTTGTGCTCATGGAACCGATAGACCTCGTGTTCAGCAAGGGACAGCAGGAAACATTCACCAGTCCAGAACTGTTGGAATACATCTCCAAGCAGAAAGACCGCGGCTCCAGCAACGTGGTGCAGTATGAAGTGGAGTTCCACAAGCGCATCGCCATGTGCTTCGCGTCGTTCATCCTGACCATAATCGGCGCGAGCCTCAGTTCACGCAAGCGCAAGGGAGGCATGGGACTGTATCTCGGCATCGGCCTGGCGCTCAGTTTCACCTACATTCTGCTGCAAACCGTTTGCGCAACGTTTGCCGTCAACGCCAACACTCCGCCAATGCTCGCAGCGTGGATACCCAACATCCTGTACTTCTTCATCGCGTATTACTGCTACAGGAAAGCTCCCAACTAACCCCACTGCGCCCACTACACTTACGAAACACACACATACAGACAAATGAGATTTGACGAAACATACCTTAACGACAACATTCTTGACGCTCTATACGACATGCACTTCGAAGAATGTACGCCCATTCAGGAGAAGTGCATACCCGAGATACTTGACGGCAACGACATCATTGGCGTAGCCCAAACCGGAACAGGCAAAACGGCAGCCTATCTCCTGCCGATACTCAGTCTGTTGGACGACGGGGGATTTCCGCAAGACGCCATCAACTGCATCATCATGTCGCCCACGAGAGAGCTTGCCCAACAGATTGACCAGGCCATGCAGGGTTTCGGCTACTACCTCGACGGAGTGAGCAGCGTGGCGGTCTACGGCGGCAACGACGGCACCCGCTACGACCAGGAGATGAAGAGCTTGCGACTGGGAGCCGACGTGGTGATAGCCACACCGGGCCGTTTGCTCAGCCACATACGCATGGGCAACGTGGATCTGAGCCGCGTGAGCTTCTTTGTGCTCGACGAGGCCGACCGTATGCTCGACATGGGTTTCAGCGACGACATCATGCAGATAGCCAAAGGCCTGCCCGACAACGTGCAGACCATCATGTTTTCAGCCACAATGCCCGACAAGATTCAGCAACTGGCGCGCACCTTGCTTCGCAATCCCGTTGAGGTGAAAATAGCGGTGAGCAAACCAGCTGAAAAGATACATCAGATGGCGTATGTGTGCTACGAACCGCAGAAAATCGGCATAATAAAGAGTCTCTTCCAGCACGACCGTCTCAACCGCGTAATCATTTTCTCCGGCAAGAAGGACAAGGTGAAAGAGATAGCGCGCGAACTAAAGAAAAACAAGATAAACTGCTGCCAGATGCACAGCGACCTGTCACAACAGGAGCGCGACGAGGTGATGTATGAGTTCAAGTCGGGACAGAAAGACGTGCTCGTTGCCACCGACATCGTTGCTCGCGGCATAGACATCGACGACATCAGCATGGTCATCAACTACGACGTGCCCCACGACGCCGAGGACTACGTTCACCGCATAGGTCGTACCGCACGTGCCGACCGCGACGGAATGGCCATAACGTTCGTAAGTGACAAGGATATGTACTTGTTCAACGCCATCGAGAAGTTCCTCGAAAAGTCAGTTGAGAAACTGGAGAATCCCGAAGGCATAGGCAGCGGTCCCGAATACAACTCAAACGCGAAACGAATGCCGCTCGGCCGAGGCAACTCCAGCCACGGCAGCAGCAGCAAGCGTCGTGACGGGAAAGGCACAAAGCCCCGTCGTGACAACGCCAAACCGCGCAAGGAAGGTGAGAAGCCACACCAAGACAACACCAAGCCGGAAGCCAACAGCAGCAAGAAGCACGGCAAACCGGGATCCAACCGTGGCAACAGAAACCGAAACTCCAAGAAGACCAAGGACAACTCCGGCAAGAACAAGGACGGCTCCCACATACCTGTAACTCCTTGAAAATAGAGCGTCTGCGATATTCGTCTAAAATTATTCCACAGAAATGTCGGCGTTCCGTCGGGCAAACAGAAAAGTTTCAACAATTATAATTCTCTCTTATTCAATAAAGTTCGTATCTTTGCCAAGGTTTTCCGAGTCTCTTACGTTGAGAATCAGAAATCCAGAGAGAAACATAACGGCTTTATGCCTTTCATATAAGCGAAGCGTATGACACACAATTTGCTGAGCGCTAACCTGTTTGCACCATGCATGCAAGAGGCTGAAAGACATAAGAGTATTGGAAAATAGTGGAAGTTAGTCTATTGTTCTTTCAATGCTGTGATTCGCGTCACAACCCCAATAATCCGGGAAGAGAAATCTTTTCAGGAGAAACCGAGATGCGTCCCTACCCTACACCTTCAACGGCAGTTCTATAAATCAGCAGCAATTTATAGAACTACCCTACTTCCTCCCCATGTGGTTCATAGTCAACACCGACAAGTTCAAGGAACAGGAAACAAAAGAGTTCCTTGAAGAGACCTATCCGGGCATCGTGAAATATGTCTATCTGCCCAACTGCCGGAAGAAGTATCTCAACGCCAATGGCGAAGAGCGTTTCCGTTTCAAACCACTGATACACGGTCTGCTGTTCATCAAGGCCGACAGTCCGGCAGCCCTAAAAGACATTCTCAGTCCCTGGGGCTATTTCGTCTACGAAAAAGAAGTGCGCAGTCTGGTGGATACCGGCATGCTGGCCAACCGGAAGTTCGTCTCCCGTGCCCATCTCCTTTGCAAGAATGTCAAGGACATGTCGCAAGACACCATGATACGAACTGCCACCGTTCCGGACGAAGACATGGACCGCTTCATCTTCTTCAACAACAAGATAGCCGAAGGCATCGAGGGGTTGACCATCGTGGACAAACGCTACTCCGACCTCATCCTTGTGAACGACACCGTCCGCATCCTCAGCGGTCCGATGGCAGGATGGGTAGGTGTGGTCAAGCAAATCAAGAGCAAGGGCAAGAAAGACCGCCATCTCCTGCTGCGCTTCGGCAGCGACCACTGTCTCAGCTTCTCCAACATCCGCCAATACGACATACAGGTGGAGCATGAGGCCACAAAGGGTCCGAAGGCAGAAGCCGTGGGCGCGTGGAGAGCCATCGACCAGATGATAGGCCATCTCCAGGCGCAGCGTCCCTATGACAACGCTTACGCCACATTGCGCAAACTCTTCCTCGACTACCAGAAGCGACAGACCGTCCAACGCACTCCCGGCCTGTCGGCCGTGGAACATGCCAACCGGAAAGAAGTGAAGACGGAAGCCTGGCAGGAAAAGGTGCTCGACAAGATGGACGCTTCCATGCGCAGCAACTTCCGCATCCTCTCCCGCTATTGTCAGGCCGGAGAGAAAACGCTCGAACTGTGGCTGAACGAACTGATGCCCGACGCAACGCTCCGTCCGTTCCTCACCCCAACTTCCGGAGCGACCATTCCTGCGGGACAAAGCTACGCCGTACTGCCCCACAACGGCATCATCGAACTCATCCTCCGCTGCAATCTCCGCGAATACTTCCAAAGACAGCAGTTTGAGGCCGATAAACCCGCCTCCGCTTCCGATGAAGACTATGAGTATTATGCCCACTTCGCTCTCTTGAGAACTGAAACCGGCAAAATCAAGGCCATCTGTTCTTGGGGCGGCTTCTACGACTATTACGCTTCGCAAAGCCGTGAAGAAAAGGAGAAGTTTCACGCCGACTTAGCATCTAAGCACTACCCTAACCTACTCTACCTTCTCACCCAAAGCGACTTTGAGTTTGAGAAAATCAGCGACATCCCCGGCTTTTCCATAGAAACCGACATCGACTACACC
>CAVKVO010000001.1:28505-38004 GCA_963659575.1 Prevotella sp. CAG:1031 | reverse complement strand
GGGCTGTGGCAACGGCGGCAAAGGTGATGCTGCGCCACACGGACAAGTCCATAAACCAAATAGCCTATGAACTCCATTTCGCCAACGACAGTTTCTTTTGCAAGTATTTCCGAAGGATAGTTGGCATGGCTCCGGGCGAATACCGGAAGGGAGAGTAGGGGAAAGAGTCGTGTCTCTACCTTATATATAAGCCTTTCAAAAGGGGTATAAAGGTCTTTTGAAAGGCTTATACTTGTCTTTTGAAAGGCTTATGTATGGTTTTTGAACGAGTTATATACGGCTTTTGAATAACCTATATATGGTATTCAAACGGTTTATATATGGCTTTTGAACGTCATATATAGGCCCGTTTAGTCTATTACTCCGAAGTTTTTTAGCGCATTAGCGATGCCGTTGTCATCCACCGACGTGGTTACGTAGTCAGCCGCAAGGCGCACGTCTTCTCCTGCATTGCCCATTGCCACACCTATGCCGGCGCGGCGCAGAATGGAGATGTCGTTGCCGCCGTCACCGAACGCCATTGTTTCACTTATGTCCAAGTCGAGATACTTGGCCATAGCTGCCAGTCCGTTGCCCTTGTCCGCCGCTTTGGAAGTTATATCCGTAAAGGCCGGATGCCATCTGCCGGACACACAGTGGGGCAAACGCGGCATGAGAGCGGTTTCATACTCCTGGCTGATGAACGGCGAGAACTGCAATATGCGCTGCGTGGCCAACACTTCCTCGGCAGGAAGCGACGTGTCGACGTTGGTAACGCACAGTCCGTCGCGGAAAACTTCGTCAAACACGGGCTTTGGATTGTACAACCGCACGTCGCGTTCGCCCACAACAAGCACCGCATAGTCCTGTTTGTCGGCGTCGTCTATCAGAGTCTTCACGTCTTCCGCATCAATCGGATTGCAGCAAACCACCGTTCCGTCCACGATACACATAGCTCCGTTGGTGGTGATGTAGCCGTCGATGAGCGGATCTATGGCGGTGAGGTTGGTTATGATGGGTATCGGTCTGCCGGTAGAGATGTATATCTTCACGCCATTGGCCTTGGCCCGTGTCAGTGCGTCCACTGTTGACTGCGGTATCTCGTGGGTCTTCAGACTCACAAGCGTACCGTCTATATCAAAGAATAAACTTCGTATCATTGCTGTTCGTGTGGTTGGGAAAGGTTTTTCCCCTATTGAGAATCTCTTTCTGTCTCTATTGAGACTGTTATCTCCCTCTGCCGAAAATGTTTTTCGGCTTGTTGAAAATGTTTTTCGGCCTTGTTGTGATGGCTATCTTACAGTGTTGCTTCCATCAATATGTCGCACCGCTCGTAGGAAATGCCTTGCAGAGGAATCTCCTTAAAGCCGAGACTGCGGTAGAGAGCTATCGATGGCGCAAGTCGGGTGTTGCCTTCAAGGTATATATGTTTCACGCCGTGGCATCGGGCATAGTCCATCAGCGCCTCGCCAAGGGCGTGTCCAACGTGGTGGCCTTGGGCTTTTGGCGACACTGCCATCTTGGCTAACTCATGCTTACCCTTGTCCGGATGGTTCACCAAGGCGCAACATCCAATGGCTTTGCCGTCGTCATCAAGGGCGATAAATATCTGTCCGCCACCATTGATTATGTCATCTATGTGTTCGAAAGTCTTAATGTCCGACTCTTCAATCCTAAAGTAAGTCTCAATCCATTCGGTGTTAAGCCTGATGAAGTCGTCGCGGTAACGCTCTTCAAATAGTACAATCTTTGCCATCGTGTGTATTCTTTATATTATTCAGAACGGGAACAGCAGAGGCAGAACAAACGTCATTACTACGCCGATGATGACCTGTAGCGGCAGTCCCACCTTTATATAATCACTGAAAGTGTATTCGCCGGCGTGCATAACCAGTGCATTTGGCGGCGTGGAGAACGGAGATGCGAAGCACATGCTGGCTCCTAAGGTCACTGCGAAGAGGAATGGGTAGGGGCTGACGCCCAGTTCCGTGGCGGAAGTCATCGCTATGGGAGCCATAAGTACGGCAGTGGCGGTGTTGCTGATGAACATTGTGAGCAGCGACGTGGTGAAATAGATGCCGCACAGCAGCACTGTTGGACCTGCGGAGCCGAGTGACTGCACGAGAGCGTCCGACACGAGAGCCGAAGTGCCCGTTTTTTCGAGTGCTATCGACATGGGCATCATGGCGGCAATGAGCACAATGCTCTCCCAGTTGATGGTTTTGTAGGCCGCTTCCACGCTACGCAGACATCCTGTGAGCACCATCAGCAGTCCGGCAACGGTGATTGCGGTGACGGGAGCCACGGGGATGAAGTCGAAAACCATGGCAGCCACCATCACCAACATTATCGCTGCCGCCATCGGAGCCTTGTAGTTGAGCGTCACCTCCTGTGCGTTCTTCTCCGGTTGACCGAGCACTACCCAGTCGGTTTCATCCTTGTCCAGCCTACTGATGTTGCTCCATTTGCCCTGCACAAGCAGCACATCGCCCGAGCGGAGCCGCTCTTCTGTCAAACCGTTGATGATGTATTCAGTGCTGCGCTTGATGCCCAGCACATTTATACTATAGCGTTCGCGGAAGCCGGAGTTGCGTATCGTGGTGCCAATGAGCTTCGACTCGGGCATAAGCACTATCTCGGCGATGCCCAGGTCGTAGAAATCTATGTTGTGGTTGTCGAGTTTCTTTAGTTTAGCCTCGCGTGCAAAACTGCTCATCTTGGCGGTGTCGCCCATTAGGTAGATGATGTCGCCGGACGAAAGAAGCATCTCCGGAGTGGCAATGCTCTGCGTCACGGTGTGCAACAGTCCGCTGCGGTCGGCTTTCTCGTTGCGTACTTCAAGGATAGACAGTCCGTAGCGGTTGCTAAGGTCAAGCTCTGCCACGCTCTTCTCCTTTATTGTGGATGTAGGAGTAATCTGATAGCGGCGCACACCGTTGGCCAGGCGATACTCTTCCACAAGGTTGTCGAGCGTCTTCACCTGAGTGTTGTCCGCGCTGTTGCCGCCTTTCTTCTTGTTGAGGAACATACGGCACAACGGAAGCATGACGATTATGCCCACAACGATGCACACCACGCCTACGGGGAAGAACGAAAAGAACTTCAAAGGTTCGTATCCCGCCTCAATTAGTGCTTCCTGTATCACAAGGTTGGGCGGCGTTCCGATGAGCGTGAGCATACCTCCCATGCTGCTGGCAAAGGCAAGCGGCATGAGCAACCGTGCCGGACGAGTGCCTGTCTGTGTGGCCATGCTCACCACGATGGGCATCATCAGTGCCACAGTGCCCGTGTTGCTCACGAAAGCTCCTATGCCCGCCGTCACAAGTACCACGAGAAGGAACAGCCGGAGGTCGCTTCCGCCGGCGAAAGTCATTATGCGTTGGCTCACAGCCTTGGCCAAACCGGTCTGAAAGATGGCTCCGCCTACTACAAACAGTCCGACCATCATTATGACGACCGTCGATGAGAAGCCGGAGAAAGCCTCTTCGGGAGTAAGTATTCCGAAAATCAATAATGCCGAAAGGGCGCACAGCGCGACTATGTCGGAGCGCACTTTGCCTGCAATGAACATAACAATGGTTATGAACAGGATGATAAGTGTTGTGGTCATGTCTTGTTGTGTGTTGCTTTTGGTGTGGTTAGGCCACGAGTAATCAAAAAGAGGGTTGTTCGAATTTATGGTCCGGACAACCCTCTGTGCCTAATTAGGCTTATTTGTCTGTTGCAATATTACTTGCCCTGAATGGCTACAACGCCAGGCAGCTCCTTGCCTTCGATGGCTTCGAGCAGTGCTCCACCACCGGTAGAGATGTAGGAAACCTGGTCGGCCATGCCGAACTTGTTGATGCAAGCCACAGAGTCACCACCACCGATGAGTGAGAATGCTCCGTCGGCTGTAGCCTTTGCGATAGCGTCGGCAATGGCTTTTGAACCGCCAGTGAAGTTGTCAAACTCGAACACTCCGGCAGGTCCGTTCCACAGAATGGTCTTTGCGCCTTCGATAGCGGCAGCGAAAGCCTTGCGGGTCTCGGGTCCTGCGTCCAGTCCTTCCCATCCGTCGGGAATGTTGTTGGCCGGGCAAACCTGTGTGTTGCAGTCGTTCTTGAAGTCGTCACCGGCGATGCAGTCAGTGCCGAGCACGAGGTTCACACCGTTTTCCTTAGCCTTCTTCATCACGTCGAGAGCCACATCCAGTTTGTCAAGCTCGCAGAGAGACTTACCGATGTTGCCACCCTGAGCCTTAGCGAATGTGTATGTCATACCGCCGCAGAGGATAAGGTTGTCCACCTTGCCCAGAAGGTTCTCGATGATGCCGATCTTTGTAGACACCTTTGAACCACCCATGATAGCGGTGAATGGACGCTTGATGTTGCTGAGCACGTTGTCAACAGCCTTAACTTCCTTCTCCATCAGGTAGCCGAGCATCTTGTGGTCAGCGTCGAAGTAGTCAGCGATGACTGCGGTAGAGGCATGCTTGCGGTGAGCTGTACCGAAAGCGTCCATAACGTAGCAGTCAGCGTATGAAGCCAACTTCTTAGCGAAGTCCTTCTGACGTGCCTTCATCTCCTTCTTTGCGTCCTCGTATGCGGGGTCAGCCTTGTCTATGCCAACGGGCTTGCCCTCTTCCTCGGGATAGTAGCGGAGGTTTTCGAGCAGCAGAGCCTCTCCTGCCTTCAGTTCAGCAGCTTCCTTGTCTGCGTTGCCGCAGTCAGCAGCGAATTTCACGTCAACTCCCAGAGCGGCAGCCACGTTGGGCACAATCTGCTTCAGTGAGAGTTCGGGCTTCACCTTGCCTTTGGGCTTGCCCATGTGGCTCATCATTATCAGAGCACCGCCGTCGGCCAGCACCTTCTTCAGTGTGGGAAGAGCGCCGCGGATACGGGTGTCGTCTGTTACCTTACCATTTTCATCCAATGGAACATTGAAGTCCACGCGAACAATTGCCTTCTTGCCGGCAAAGTTGAATTGATCGATAGTCATAATCTTGTTAGTTTATTATGCGTTGTTGTGTACCTTATTATTTATATGTTCTTGCGTACATTTATATATACCTTGCGGTAACAGATGCAAAGTTACTCGTTTTTTTTATAAACAACTGCAACCTTGCTCCATTTATTTTGGACTTTGCGAAGAAAAATAACACGTGGCGATATATGTGTATGGATGGGAAATGTCAAAATTTTACGTAAGTTGAAAACCGTGGAAACATGGTTTGGCAACACGAACCATACAGTTTTTCACCGCCAAAAGCCGTGTTTTGTAAGTTGTTGATGCATAATAAGATACAAAAGTGGCCCATTTACGACCCGTAAGTGGCCTAGTTATGACCCGTAAGTGGCCCACTTTTGATGCGTAAGTGGCCTAGTTACGACTCGTAATTGGCTCAGTTACGTTTGCATACTGATGGAGTAGGGTATATGACCGTTATGCTTTTGTCCTATAAATATCACAGATGACCACACCATATACCTGTGTTAGCCCAAGCAAAACTCCCGATTGAAGCTCGGGAAAAATATGGAAAAAAGATTTGTCTGTGCAGAGAATTAATATTACCTTTGCACTGTTTTTCAAAGAAACAGCGTTTCCGTTCGCGAAACGTTTCCATAATCTCATGAAAGTGGATTCTGAAAATTCCCACTGTAATGACAACACAAAGGCTAATTTTTAGTTTCCATCTCAAAAAATCCCCGTTAAGAAGCAAAATTCTGACAACACATTATGTATAAAAAGGAAGAACTTGAAACGATGGATATGGGTCAGTTGACCGCCATCGCCGAGCAGTTAGGTGTCAAGGTGCATCCGGACGATACCACAGAGACTGTGGTCTACGCCATTTTGGACAAGGCAGCCGAGGACAGCGCAGCCAGTGCACTTGCAGCACCGAAGAAGAAAAGAACACGTATAGTAAAGAAAGACACAAACAAAGTATACACCGTAAACGGTAAAGACGGTGAGAATTTCGACCTGAAAAACAAGCAAAACCGTCCCATGGAAAACCGTATTCCTTCGCTTTTTGCCGACCTGCCCCTTGACAGACCGCAGGAAGAGACCGTTGAGGAGGCTCCCGCAGTGGAGACTCCGGTAGACCCGCTGGCAGCGTTTCCAAAGCATCGCGGCCGCAAGTCGAAGGCCGAGCTGGCTGCAATAGCCGCCGCAAAGGAGGCAGGCGAACTTGCCGCTGAGCAAAACGCTGAGGTTGAGGCAAGTGCGGACAACGACGACATGAACACTACAACCACCAGTGAACCCGAAATTGCCGCAGTGCCGGAAGAAACTCTCGCTTCGGCGCAGGCAGAACCGCAGGAACCGGCTCCCGACAGCCAGTCCATTGCGCAGCTTCAGGAGAAGATGGCGCAGCACAACGACAGTGTAGCCGCAGCAACGGGCAAGACTCTCGATGGAGTGTGGGCGGGCGACCCCGGCGACGGCACCGATTTTATCACTGTGGTTGACCTTCCGATAGAAGACCAGGGGGCTCTGCCCACACTGGACATATTCGACAGACCCACTGTGCATCAGCGTGAGCAGAACTATGTAGCTCCAGTGGCGCAGCAGCACGCACCGGCAGCGTACGAGTCCTTTGACTTTGCCGACATCGTGAAGGGCAACGGAGTGCTGGAAGTGCTCACCGACGGCTACGGATTCCTGCGTTCAAGCGACTACAACTATCTGTCGTCGCCCGACGATATATATGTTTCGCCGCAACAGATAAAGAAGTATGGTCTGAAAACCGGCGACGTGGTGGGCTGCACAGTGCGTCCTCCCCACGACAACGAGAAGTATTTCGCCCTCAGTACGGTGGACTCCATCAACGGACGTGAACCGGCTGAAGTGCGCGACCGCGTGTCCTTTGAGCATCTCACGCCGCTTTTCCCCGACGAAAAGTTCATGCTGTGTGGCGACAAAGCCACAACCAACCCCAGCGTGCGTATCGTTGATTTGTTCTCACCTATAGGTAAAGGACAGCGCGCATTGATAGTGGCACAGCCCAAGACCGGTAAGACAATCCTTATGAAGGACATTGCCAACGCCATTGCTGCCAACCATCCCGAGGCATACCTTATGATGCTGCTCATAGACGAACGTCCTGAGGAGGTAACAGACATGAGCCGCACTGTCAACGCCGAGGTTATCGCCTCTACGTTTGACGAACCGGCTGACCGCCACGTCAAGATAGCTGGCATAGTGCTGGAGAAAGCCAAGCGTATGGTGGAGTGTGGTCACGACGTGGTGATATTCCTCGACTCGATAACGCGTCTCGCGCGTGCTTACAACACCGTTAGTCCTGCCAGTGGCAAGGTGCTCACCGGTGGTGTCGACGCCAATGCGCTCCAAAAACCCAAGCGCTTCTTCGGTGCTGCGCGTAACATTGAGAACGGCGGTTCGCTCACTATCATCGCAACTGCTCTCATTGACACCGGTTCCAAGATGGATGAGGTGATCTTTGAGGAGTTCAAGGGAACGGGAAACATGGAGTTGCAGCTTGACAGGGCACTCAGCAACAAGCGCATCTTCCCTGCCGTCAACCTTGTTCAGTCGAGTACTCGTCGTGACGATCTGCTTCAGGATCAGACAACGCTCAACCGTATGTGGATTATACGTAAGTTCATCAGTGAGATGAACCCGATTGAGGCCATGAACACGGTGCGCGACCGACTCGTACAGACCCGGAGCAACGAGGAATTCCTGCTATCTATGAATGGATAAGTGTACTCCTTTATGTTGAACGAATAGTTTATTTGCTCGACATAAGGCGTTGATGCACTGCAATAAACATACAAATGCTTAACCCATGGTTGGGGCTTCAGTGCTCCCGATTGTGGGTTAAGCATTATACATTAATAAAGATGTAGCCAAAGGTACGGCGCTTTTGTTGGAGAGATGGGTAAGTATATAACAGTAAAGAAGTCGACAGCCAGGCTCGGATGCCTGTTGGGCTTGGTTGCCTTGATGGTTTGTGTGGCTTGCTGGCTGTGGTTGAGATTGTCGAACAGCGGTGATTCCTCGCAGATGGTGGAGACTGATGCTCGCAACGAACTGTGTGTCGGTGGAAAAGCTGTGGCGTATTTCCGCGGAATAGACTCCGACACTACTCTCACTGGACTGACTCTGTATGCCGACTCGGTGCATATAGCCGAGCAACTGAACAGGTTTCATGGTCGCGCTCTTCGACCTGCGATAGCGAAAACAAGGAAACGGCTGGAGCGGGAACTGGAGTATATGGAAACGTCAAAGGAAGAGGCAGAATACTACCTTGGTGTCCACAGTGTGCAGGATGAGGGCTGCGACATGATAGCCCGACTTGCCACATCGCTGCAAACGCAGATTGCAGAGCACAAACGACTTGTTGCAGCTCTCGATGAGGCTCTTTCCGGCAAGCGAACGGTTGTCCGGCGCATCGCCACAAGGACTTTGCTCTCTGAAACCACACCGTCGTCGGTGTTTGTCAACGCTATGGGCGGACAATGGCGATGGGGTAGGTGGTCAAAGATGGCTCGTTCGGGTTCCGGCGTATCGGTGCTTGACTCCGGAAACACGGTTGTTTGCGGACAGTGGAACGCTGACACGATAGTGACAGGGCGCGCGGTGAGCAAGGATGGCACGTACACCGGGCAGATGAACCGCGACCTCTTGGCTTCGGGACACGGCAGCTTTGTCAGCACCGACGGCATCTTTTACGAAGGCCGATGGTCGGAAGGGCAGCGCGAAGGCTTCGGTTTTTCGCTCGACGAACGGCGGTTGCGTGTGGGAGAATGGCGCGACGACAACTTCTTGGGCGAGCGGATGCACTACACGTCTGAACGTATTTACGGCATCGACATATCGCGCTATCAGCATGGCAAGGGCAAAAAGTACTACCCGATACACTGGAACCGACTCCGCATAGCGAGTCTCGGCAGCATAAGTCGCAAGACTGTACACGGTGCGGTGGACTATCCCGTGTCGTTTGTGTACATCAAGTCAACCGAAGGCACGTCCGTACGCAACAAATACTTCAAGACCGACTACGCTCAGGCGCACCATCATCATATAAAGGTGGGCTCTTATCACTTCTATTCTGTACATTCTCCGGCAAAGACTCAGGCGGAATTTTTCCTGCGCCACACCACTTTCAGGCATGGAGACATGCCTCCCGTGCTGGATGTTGAACCGACGGACAAGCAGATAGCGCAGATAGGCGGTGCCAACGCACTGTTCAGAAGCATAAGGACGTGGATGGAGATAGTCAGACGTCGCGTTGGCGTGCGCCCAGTGTTGTACGTGAGTCAGCAGTTCGTCAACAAATACTTGGAACAGGCTCCGGACATCAAGCGCGGATATAACGTTTGGATAGCCCGCTATGGTGAGTACAAGCCCGATGTAAGGCTTGTGTTCTGGCAGTTGTGCCCCGACGGACGTGTCAGCGGCATTACCGGAGAGGTCGACATCAATGTTTTCAACGGCTATCGCGACAAGTTTGATGAGTTCATTGCCAGCGAAACGGTACGTTAATGATGTCTCTATATAACACAGCCGAACT
>CAVKVO010000001.1:0-28416 GCA_963659575.1 Prevotella sp. CAG:1031 | reverse complement strand
GAACAAAGAGAATATACACTAGTAAAACATTGAAAACTAATAATTACACAAACTAAAAAAATGGGATTGTTAAGTGGTAAGACAGCACTCGTAACAGGTGCTGCACGCGGCATCGGCAAAGCTGTCGCTATGAAATTTGCGTCTGAAGGTGCTAACATAGCATTCACAGACCTCGTACTCAACGACGAAATGGCAGCTGGTCTGGAGGCTACCCGCAAGGAGATTGAGGCTCTGGGCGTCACTTGTCGTGCTTATGCCGGCAACGCAGCCGACTTTGAGGCTACCCAGGAAACGGTAAAACGCATCCATGAGGACTTCGGATCGATAGATATTCTCGTGAACAACGCAGGTATCACCAAAGACGGTCTGATGCTTCGCATGAGTGAGGCACAGTGGGACGCAGTGCTGAACGTGAACTTGAAGTCAGCGTTCAACTTCATCCACGCTTGTTCTCCTATCATGCTCCGTCAGCGTGGCGGTTCAATCATCAACATGGCTTCGGTCGTTGGTGTACACGGCAACGCCGGACAGTGCAACTACGCTGCCTCAAAGGCTGGTATGATTGCCTTGGCAAAGTCAATAGCTCAGGAACTTGGTCCTAAGGGCGTGCGCGCCAATGCCGTAGCTCCCGGCTTCATCGAGACGGCAATGACCGCTCAGTTGCCCGAAGAGATACGTAAGGACTGGATGAAGAAGATTCCTTTGCGCCGTGGTGGTCAGGTTGAGGACATCGCCAACGTATGTCTCTTCCTCGCATCTGACCTGTCAAGCTATGTAAGCGGTCAGGTTATTCAGATCGACGGTGGCATGAATATGTAATAAAGGGCTTTTGCCCCGGAGGGTTGCGGACGAGAAAGTTCACGGTTGTGGCGTTGTTGTCTCCGCATCCCTCCGTCTTTTTTATTTGCGAAGAGGCGTGCGGCTATGTTCTTAGCACGTCCTTTGGTGTTATATATATAAAGGTAGTACGTACTATATATTAAGGTAAGGATAGGGTGATATGGAAGTTGTTTACGAAGACAATCATATTATAATAGTAAACAAGCGGAGTGGCGAGATTGTACAGGGCGACAAGACTGGCGACACGCCGTTGTCCGATACCGTGAAAGCCTATCTTAAAGAGAAGTACAACAAGCCCGGCAACGTCTTTGTGGGCGTTGTCCATCGTTTGGATCGTCCTGTTGGCGGTCTAGTTGTGTTCGCCCGTACTTCCAAAGCCCTTTCTCGGCTCAACGAAATGTTCCGCACGGGCAACGTACACAAGACTTATTGGGCGATAACGCGCAACAAACCGGCAAATGACGAGGGCGAACTCGTGCATTGGCTCGTGCGAAACGAAAAGCAAAACAAGTCGTATGCCTACGACCATGAGGTGCCGCAGTCTAAGAAAGCTGTGCTCCGCTACCGTGTCATTGGGCACAACGACAATTATTTCCTTATAGAAGTGAAACTGCTTACCGGGCGTCACCACCAGATAAGGTGCCAACTTGCGGCTATGGGATGCCCCATCAAGGGTGACTTGAAGTACGGTGCACGCCGCAGTAACCCCGACGGAAGCATTTCTCTCCTGTCGCGTCACGTCGATTTTGTGCATCCCGTAAGCAAGCAAACCATCTCGGTTGACGCTCCTTTGCCCGACGATAATGTCTGGAAAAGCTTCTGATTTCACATCATTACGCTTCTGATTTTATCCCTTTTCGGCTCTTGATTTTCACTGCGTACTGACGATTTAGGTTCGTTTGTGACCGATTTTTCAACTTCTTGTTGTATTTTTGCAGAAGATATAGTTGCACTCGGGAAGTCGAAAGCAAGTTTTCTTTCCGTTAGTTTGCACTGCCTTTTACAGAAAAGCAACATGGGAATTTTTGGTTTTTTCAACAAGAAAAAGAAAGAAACGCTTGACAAAGGTCTCGAAAAGACCAAGTCCAGCGTGTTTGACAAGCTCACTCGTGCCGTGGCAGGCAAGACTAAAGTGGACGATGATGTGCTTGACAACCTCGAAGAGGTGCTTATAACGAGCGATGTCGGTGTGGACACTACCCTGAAGATTATACACCGCATAGAGGAAAGGGTGGCTCGCGACAAGTATCTTGGCACTTCAGAACTCAACAGTATACTCCGTAGCGAGATTGCTTCGTTGCTTGAAGAGAACAATAGCGGCGACTCCGACAGTTGGGATTTGCCCTCTGACCACCGTCCATACGTGATTCTTGTGGTCGGAGTGAACGGTGTGGGCAAGACAACCACCATAGGCAAGTTGGCTTACCAGTTCAAGAACGCTGGCAAAAAGGTGTATCTCGGAGCGGCAGACACGTTCCGTGCAGCAGCCGTAGAGCAGCTTTGTATCTGGGGAGAGCGCGTCGGTGTACCGGTTGTGCGCCAGCAGATGGGCAGTGATCCTGCCTCTGTAGCTTTCGACACGTTGAGTAGTGCCAAGGCAAACGATGCCGACGTAGTGATAATAGATACAGCCGGACGTCTGCACAACAAGGTTGGACTGATGAACGAGCTGAAGAAGATAAAGGAAGTGATGAAGAAAGTACTTCCGCAAGCTCCCGATGAGGTTCTTCTCGTGCTCGACGGCAGCACTGGGCAGAACGCTTTTGAACAGGCAAAGCAGTTTGCGGCTGTCACGCAGATAACGTCTTTGGCAATAACCAAGCTCGACGGCACTGCCAAGGGTGGCGTTGTCATAGGCATAAGCGACCAGATGAAGGTTCCTGTAAAGTACATCGGACTTGGTGAAGGCATGGAAGACCTGCAACTGTTCAACAAGACTCAGTTTGTGGATTCATTGTTTAACAAAGACTAACCTACGGTTTTGAAACGGAATACGATAGACATCGTGACCATGGGGTGCTCAAAGAACCTCGTGGACAGCGAGACTCTCATGGCTATGTTTGAGGCCAACGGCTACAAGTGTACGCATGACGCAGAGAAACCGTCGGGTGAGATAGCCGTAATCAATACTTGCGGCTTCATAGAGGCGGCAAAGGAGGAGAGCATCAACACCATTCTTGAGTTTGCTCAGGCCAAAGAGGAGGGACGACTGCGCAAGTTGTTTGTCATGGGCTGCCTTTCGCAACGCTATCAAAAGGAGTTGGAGGCCGAAATACCCCAAGTTGACAAGTTCTATGGCAAGTTTAACTATAAGCAACTGCTCGCTGACCTCGGTAAAGCCGACGTTGTGGCTTGCGACGGAAGTCGACATCTTACCACACCGCGCCATTATGCTTACCTGAAGATAAGCGAGGGCTGTGACAGACACTGTGCCTATTGTGCCATACCCATAATGACAGGTCGCCATGTGAGCCGTCCAAAGGATGAAATACTGGCAGAGGTGCGCAGTCTTGTGGCCAACGGCACAAAGGAGTTGCAGGTTATCGCACAGGAACTGACCTATTACGGCATCGACACCGACGGTAAGCAGGGCATAGCTGACCTTATTGCTGACATTGCGGCGGTGCCTGGCGTTGAATGGATACGCCTTCACTATGCCTATCCAGCCCATTTCCCGTGGGACTTGCTCACGGTTATGCGCGACAACGCCAACGTCTGCAAATACATCGACATCGCTTTGCAGCACATTTCCGACCACATGCTCAGTCGTATGCAGCGCCATGTGACAAAGGCGGAGACGTATGAACTCATTGAACGCATGCGTCGTGAGGTGCCGGGCATACACATACGCACAACACTCATGGTGGGTTTCCCCGGAGAAACCGAAGATGACTTCAACGAACTGATGGAATTTGTGCGTTGGGCGCGCTTTGAACGTATGGGAGCGTTCACGTATTCTGAGGAAGACGGTACGTATTCGGCAGAAAACTACACCGACGACGTGCCGCAGGAGGTCAAGGAAGACAGGCTGAACCGTCTGATGGCTTTGCAGCAACGCATCAGTGCCGAGGTAGAAGCCGCCAAGGTTGGACAGACAATGCGCATTGTCATTGACCGCAAGGAGGGCGACTACTACATCGGACGCACCGAGTTCTGTTCGCCTGAGGTCGACCCAGAGGTGCTTGTTCCCGCGTCTGAACGTCGTCTCACGGTTGGCAAATTCTACAACGCCAAGATTACCGGGGCGGAAGAGTTCGACCTCTACGCCACAATCCTTTAGCTTGCGATAGGCAAGCGGCCGTTATCCGGCTTTTATTCCCAACACACATATTGCTTATGAACAACAAAGACTTCATATTAGCCTTGGCTTCGAGAATAGGTAGGACACAGGTTGACACCCAAAGACTGGTGACTGCCGTTCTCAACGCCATGAGCGACAATCTGATAGAGGGCAACAACATTGCCGTGAAAGGCTTCGGAACGTTTGAAATCAAGAAGAAGCACGAACGCGTAATGATTAATCCCTCAACCCGTAAGCGTATTCTTGTACCACCGAAGCTTGTGCTTGGCTTCAAACCGGACGAGAGTTTCAAGAGCACAATCAAACAGACACGACCTACTAAAGACTGACAGGCATGAACGTAGTGGACATAAAAGACATTGCAACTCTGTTTGCCAGCAGGGCGAAGTTGGGTGATATTGAGGCTGAAGCGTTCGTCAACTCGATGTTTACGGTCATACGGCAGGGCTTGGAGACCGACCGTCAGGTCAAGATACGTGGTTTTGGCACATTCAAGATAATCGATGTTGAGGCGCGTGAGAGCGTGAGCGTAAATACAGGTGAACGAGTTGTGATAGACAGTCACCGCAAAGTGACTTTCACTCCCGACGCTACGATGAAGGAACTCGTCAATAAGCCATTCTCTCTCTTCAACACCGTCCCGCTGAACGATGGCGTTGAGTTTGCCGATGCGGAAGCTGAAACCACTGTAGAGGGCGATGCACAGGAAGCAGAAGGCGAAACACAAGAGGCAGAAGCTGAAGTACAGAAGGTAGAGACAGTGTTTCAGGAACCAGAACCTGCCGTACAAACGTCGGAACCTGAGGGACAAGAGCCTGAAAACAACGACGTACAGGCAGAAGAAACGCCGCAAGCTGAACCCGAAACAGTCGTTGAGACTTCGGAAGAACCCGTTGTTGAACCTGTTGAAACGCAGGAAGGAATTGTAGAAGAGAGTGTTCCTGAGGAAACAGAGAGCGCTCCGGTCGAACTGGAGAACATTCCCGACGAAGCAGAGAGTGATTCTGACGAGGCGGAGAGCGTGCCTAATGAAACAGAAAGCGTTCCCGAAGATACTTCCATCGCTCCCGTTGAAGCTCCCGACGAGCCGATAGAGGAGTCTGAAACTGTTGAAGAAGAGAGCCAAGAGGATGAAACAGAAACTCCAAACAGTAGTCATAAGGCGTTGAAAATCACGCTTTACTGTCTGTTGACGCTTGTTTTGATGATAGCATCTGCCTATGCAGGAATGTTGTATGGCAGACTCCACGCTAATGATGACTGCGCTTTGCTTTGCGGAACGTCCTCTACAAAGACGTCAACCGCCGCAGTTGCCGCCAAAGAGGAGGCTCCGCAGACGAAACAACAGACTGAAACTGCGCAACCAGTTCAGCCGGACACGCTTGCAAAGGCGGTTCCTGACGTGGAGGAAAAGACCGTTGCCGAAGACAAAACGCCGACGGACAAAGAGGTAAAACAGGCAGGCAAAGAAGACAAGTCAACGGCTACTGCGGACAAGAAGTCTGCTGGCAAGGACAGCGAAGTGGCTGCCATGATGCAGACGGCGAACAAGTATGCCGACAAAGACGTAAGGGTGCGCACCGGAGCCTATTGCATTGTAGGCACAGCCCGTACTGTTACTGTGAGCCAAGGCGAAAGTCTGGCCTCCATAAGTAGGCGCGAACTGGGTCCCGGAATGGACTGTTACATGGAAACATTCAACGATTTACGTTCGGATGCAACCGTCAAGGCCGGCCAGACGGTCAAGATACCGAAGCTGATGCTTAGGAAAACGTTGCACAAAATGGCGAAATAACCTGGCCGACAGTTCTTTTTGATGTCGCCAATCGCCCATGTTTGCATGAAATCCTGCTGCTTTACGGCGGCAAATAATCATTATGAGGTTTACGACCCAAACGTTTTTGGATTGTAAACCTCATATTTGTTTTTCCCGAAAGCGGGTTCTATGATTTACCAGTGCTTGATTTTGAGAATGTTTTCCTACCACTTCCTTTGCCGTTTTCACCAGTGAGCAATCGTAAAGAGCATGGTTGCGCATCGTACCTGGACGGAGTGCATCTCGCAAATAGGCTGTTTGCGTCTCGTAAACAGGCCATTTACTACTCGTAAACAGGTCGTTTACGACCCGTAAATGGCCCACTTTTGCCCCGTAAATGGGCCACTTTTGAAACCTACTGTGCCACAGGGATTTGCAAAGCCGCATTTTTAGGGATAAAAATAATAGGGAAAGGGGCGGTGAAAACGTATTATAAGCAACACAAAAGAATAATAAAACGAGTAAAAACAAGGAGCGACAGTTATGGCTAACCGATATTTATTGGGCTTTGACGTGGGCAGCAGTTCCGTCAAAGCGTCGCTTGTGGATGCCGACACGGGCAAATGCGCAGCCTCAGCGTTCTTCCCAGAAAAGGAAGCGCCGATAATCGCGGAGCGCAAAGGCTGGGCTGAGCAGGATCCGCAGTCGTGGTGGAACTATGCGAAGCAGAGTCTGGCCAAGGTGATGGCAGACACTGGAGCCAAAGGACGTGACATCCAGGCCATCGGAATATCCTATCAGATGCACGGACTGGTGTGTGTAGACCGCGACATGAAGCCGTTGCGCAACGCCATAATCTGGTGCGACTCGCGTGCCGTGCCCTATGGCGACAAGGCTTTCGACGGCATCGGCCACGAAGAGTGCCTATCGCGTCTGCTCAATTCGCCTGGCAATTTCACTGCGGCGAAGCTCGCTTGGGTGAAGGACAACGAGCCTGACATATATAATAAGGTATATAAGGTGATGCTTCCGGGCGACTATCTCGCCTTGTGTCTCAGCGGCGACGCATGCACAACGGTGAGCGGCCTTAGCGAAGGAATGTTTTGGGATTTCAAGGAGGGGCGCGTGGCCGACTTCCTTTTGGACTACTATGGTTTTAGCAGTTCGGTGTTGTCCGACATTGTGCCAACCTTCGGACTGCAAGGACGGGTGTCGGCAAAGGCTGCCGCAGAGACCGGACTGGCTGAAGGCACGCCGATAACCTATCGTGCCGGTGACCAACCAAACAATGCGTTGAGCCTAAACGTGTTCAATCCGGGCGAGATAGCCTCCACGGCTGGTACATCGGGAGTGGTATATGGAGTGCTTGGCGAGGTGAACTACGACCGAAAAAGTCGTGTAAACACCTTTGCCCATGTCAACCATACGCCAGACCAGACCCGTCTGGGAGTACTCCTCTGCATCAACGGCACCGGAATACTCAACGCATGGGTGCGCCGCACGGTGGCTCCCGAGGGCATGGGTTATGCCGAGATGAACGACTTGGCAGCCACAGTGCCCATAGGCAGCGACGGAGTGACGGTGATTCCGTTTGGCAACGGTGCTGAACGTGTGCTCGAAAACCGTGAGACCGGTTGCATCGTTGGCGGACTCAACTTCAACAAGCACGGCAAGGCGCACATAATACGTGCCGCGCAGGAAGGCATAGTGTTCAGCTTCTGCTACGGTATGGAGGTGATGCGCCAGATGGGAATGGACATCCGGAAGATACACGCCGGACGAGCCAACATGTTCCTCAGTCCGCTTTTCCGCGACACACTGGCCGGAGTGAGCGGCGCAACCATCGAACTGTATGACACCGACGGCAGTGTGGGTGCAGCCAAGGGCGCAGGCATCGGTGCCGGAATATACCGAGACCACAACGAGGCGTTCGCTTCGCTGGAGCGGTTGCAGGAGATACGTCCCGACGAAAGTCGCGCCGAAGAGTACCGGGCAGCATATCAGTCGTGGAAAGACCTGCTGGCAAAGAATCTGTAACTAACGAAAACGAAGAATATAAACGATGTCTGGGCAGGAAAAATTTCTGTGGACGGCATCCGAAACATAAAAACATACAATCATTATGGCAAAAGAGTATTTTCCTCAAATCGGAAAGATACCGTTTGAAGGCACAGAGAGCAAAAACGTGTTGGCATTCCACTACTACGATGCCGACAAGGTTGTAATGGGCAAAAAGATGAAGGACTGGCTGAAATTCGCCATGGCCTGGTGGCACACTCTCGGCGGTGCGTCGGCTGACCAGTTTGGCGGACAGACGCGTTCCTATGAGTGGGACAAGGCTGACTGCGCAGTCCAGAGAGCCAAGGACAAGATGGACGCCGGTTTCGAGATAATGCAGAAGCTCGGTATAGAGTATTTCTGCTTCCACGACGTTGACTTGGTTGACGAAGGCGCCACTGTTGAGGAGTATGAGGAGCGCATGAAGATCATCACCGACTACGCTCTGGAGAAGATGAAGGCCACAGGCATCAAGTTGCTGTGGGGCACCGCCAATGTGTTTGGCCACAAACGCTACATGAACGGAGCTGCTACCAATCCCGACTTCGACGTGGTTGCGCGCGCAGTGGTGCAGATCAAGAACGCCATCGACGCCACCATCAAACTCGGAGGCACCAACTACGTGTTCTGGGGAGGTCGCGAGGGCTATATGAGTCTGCTCAACACGCAGATGCAACGCGAGAAGAACCACCTTGCAACCATGCTCCGCGGTGCCCGCGACTATGCCCGCAGCAAGGGCTTTACGGGAACATTCCTCATAGAACCCAAGCCGATGGAACCCACAAAGCACCAGTATGACGTGGACACCGAAACGGTTATCGGTTTCCTCCGCGCCAACGGTCTCGACAAAGACTTCAAGGTGAACATCGAAGTGAACCACGCTACGCTCGCCGGACACACCTTTGAGCACGAATTGGCAGTGGCCGTTGACAACGGAATGTTGGGTTCAATCGACGCAAACCGCGGTGACTATCAGAACGGATGGGACACCGACCAGTTCCCGATAGACAACTTCGAACTTACACAGGCCATGATGCAGATAATCCGCAACGGCGGTTTGGGCAACGGCGGAAGCAACTTCGACGCCAAGATACGCCGCAACTCTACCGATCCGGAGGACATCTTCATCGCCCACATAAGCGGTATGGACGCAATGGCGCGCGCACTGGAGAACGCTGCCGCCATACTGGAGCACAGCGAACTGCCGGCCATGCTGAAAGAACGCTACGCTAGCTTCGACTCCGGTATAGGCAAAGACTTCGAAGACGGCAAACTCAGTTTCGAGCAGGTGTATGAACACGGCAAGAAAGTGGGTGAGCCGAAGCAGACAAGCGGCAAGCAGGAGAAATATGAAACCATAGTTGCCCTTTACGCAAAGTAGGGTAGTGGAGGCTCAACCCGACGGCATTTTCACGGCATAAAGACCGTTGGTGCCGTCGGGCAAAGCCTTTTCATGTGGTTGCGGCAACCGTCTCCGTAGGGAGAACAGCGTGGTTGCCGGTGCGGGTTGTGCCGCACGGAGCTATGTATTTAAGGATATATAATATATAAGGTAGCCAAGAATATATAATAAGTTGGCCAAGGACATACAAAGGTTGGCCAAGTTTGGAAAAACATCAGAGTGAATGGCAACTGACAAGACAAGGATAAAGGATATTGCACGTCTGTCCGGCGTGTCGGTGGGCACAGTGGACAGGGTTTTACACAACAGACCGAATGTGTCGAAAGCATCAAGGGAGAAGGTGGAGAAGGCCCTCAAGGAGATGGACTATCGCCCGAACATGTATGCGAGCGCACTGGCCTACAACAAGAAGTACCTGTTTTATCTCATAATACCCAAGCACGAGTCGGAAGCATATTGGGAGGAAATAGAGGAAGGAGCCATGGAGGCGTGCGAGCGCAGACGCGACTTCCACGTGGCGGTGACGGTGAAATGCTACAACCGTTTTGACCTTGACACGTTCAGCAAGGTAGCCGAAGAGTGTCTTAATGCCCAGCCCGACGGCGTAGTGGTGGTGCCTTCGAGGCTCGACATCACGCGCAAGTTCACCGACCAGCTGCATGAGCGGTCCATACCGTTCGTACTGCTCGACTCGTTCATGCCTGATTTGAAGCCGTTGGCGTTCTACGGGCAGGACTCCTTTTGCAGCGGATATTTCGCAGGGCGCATGCTGATGCTCATAGCCGCCAAGGAAACGGAGATAATGCTGATGAAGCAGATGAAGCACGCCAACGTTGCGAGCAAGCAGCAGGAAAACCGCGAGACGGGATTCCGCCACTATATGCGCGACCACTTCCCCGACGTGAAGATCTTTGAGGTAAACTTGCCGCTGGATGTAGACCGTTCGCAGTACGACAACATACTGGAAGACTTCTTCAAGGAGCATCCTCATGTCCACCACTGCATCACTCTCAACTCAAAAGCCCACCTCGTGGGCGAATTTCTGTTGCGCAGCAACCGGCGCGACGTGCAGATAATGGGCTACGACATGGTGGGCAAAAACGCCATGTGTCTGCGTGAGGGTTCCATCTCGTTCCTCATCGCCCAGCATGCCTATCTGCAAGGCTACTCCTGCGTGGAGTGCCTGTTTGAAGCCATAGTGCTCAAGAAGAAGGTGACCATGGTCAACTATATGCCGATAGAGCTTCTGACCAAGGAGAACATCGACTTCTATCGCCGCGACCAGATCTGATACAGTAGGCAGCGGTTGCGGAATGGCATACGAAACGACGTAGAATAAACATAAAACAACATATACCGTACTTTAGATACGACGTAGAACAAACATAAAACAACAATATACCATACATTAAAACAAACAACAACTGATTTATGGAGCAAACATTTATAAAGATAGACCCCAAGGATACTGTGGTGGTTTGTCTGCAACCGAAGAAGAAAGGCGAGGTGATAGAGGTTGACGGCAAGTGCATAACCGTCGGCCAGGACACGCCTGCAGGCCACAAAATACTGCTTTCAGACACGCCATCCGGCACGGACATCATCAAGTACGGCTATCCTATTGGCCACGCAAAGGTGGATCTGAAGGCCGGTGACTGGGTGAACGAGAACAACCTGAAGACCAATCTCGCCGGTACGCTTAGCTATGAGTATCACCCGGTGGACGACTCGCTCTCCATAAAGGACGAGAAGCGCACCTTCAAAGGCTACGTTCGCAAGAACGGCGACGTGGGCACTCGCAACGAACTCTGGATTGTTCCCACCGTTGGCTGCGTGAACGGCATTGCCGAAAAGCTCGCCGCAAAGATGCGCGCCGAGACTGGCGAGGAGAACATCGACTCCATCTACGCCTGGCACCACAACTATGGCTGCTCGCAACTTAGCGGCGACCATGAGAACACCCGCAAAATTCTCCGCGACATAGCCCTGCATCCCAATGCCGGAGGTGTGCTTGTGCTCGGCTTGGGCTGCGAGAACAACCAGCCGGACAAGTTCGCTGAACTTCTTGGCGACTACGACAAAGACCGCATAAAGTTCCTCGTGGTGCAGCAGGTAGAGGGCAACGAGATTGAAGTGGGCATGGATTTGCTGCGCGAACTGTACGCTACGGCCAGCAAAGACGTGCGTGTGGATGTGCCGGTGAGCAAGTTACGCGTTGGTCTCAAGTGCGGCGGCAGCGACGGCTTCAGCGGTATCACAGCCAATCCGCTTGTTGGACGCTTCTCCGACTGGCTCGTGGCGCAAGGCGGAACAACCATTCTCACCGAAGTACCCGAGATGTTCGGTGCCGAAACCATACTGATGAACCGCTGCAAGACAGAGACTCTCTTTGAGCAAACGGTGAGCATGGTAAACAATTTCAAGGAGTATTTCCTCAGCCACGGCGAGCCTGTGGGAGAGAATCCGTCGCCCGGCAACAAGGCAGGTGGCATATCCACGCTCGAAGACAAGGCGCTCGGATGCACCCAGAAGTGCGGTCGCGCTCCCGTTAGCGGTGTGCTTGAATACGGTGACCGCCTGCAGTGCAACGGTTTGAACCTGCTTTCAGCTCCCGGCAACGACCTTGTGGCCTCCACTGCTCTGGCCTCTGCCGGATGCCATATCGTACTGTTCACCACTGGCCGCGGCACGCCTTTCGGTACGTTTGTGCCCACCATGAAGATTGCAACCAATCCTACACTGGCAGCCAACAAGCCCAACTGGATAGACTTCAGCGCCGGACAGCTCATCGAGGGCAAGGACTGGGACGAGGTGGTGCCCATGTTCATCGACAAGATACTGGCTGTTGCGAGTGGCGAGAAGACCCGCAACGAGGAGAACGACTACCGTGAGATTGCCATTTTCAAGAACGGCGTAACCCTCTAACCTTGCAGTTTCCCTATCGCTTGCGCCGAGGCTGCGGTGCTTTGGCGCAAGCGTACTATATATAAAATGTACGCGTACTATATATCTAAGATACGTATACTATATATAAAGGTGCGCGTACTATATATATAAGGTACGTACATTATATATATAAAGACACACGTACAACATACAAACAGGGAACATAGAAGATATAAAAGGAATGGACAGAAGAAAAGGATTGCTGGCATTGAGTCCACTGGTGGTGTTCATTTGCCTCTATTTGGTCACGTCGCTTGTTGCCGGAGACTTCTATAAGGTGCCGATAACCGTGGCGTTCATGTTGGCGTCCATATATGCTGTGGCTGTCAGCTTCGGCATCCCGTTGAGCAAACGCATAGAGATATTCAGTCGCGGTGCAGGCTCTTCGGGCATGATGCTTATGCTCTGGATATTCATTCTGGCCGGAGCTTTTGCCAACAGTGCCAAGTCTATGGGCAGCATTGAGGCCACTGTCAACCTCGCCATCGACCTCTTGCCGGGCAATATGCTCCTTGCCGGACTGTTCATATCGTCCTGTTTCATATCCTTTTCCATCGGTACGAGTGTCGGCACGATAGTGGCTCTCGCCCCGATAGCTGTGGGTATAGCCCACGCAACCGACGTCAGTGTGCCGATGCTTACGGCAGTGGTCATGGGCGGATCGTTCTTTGGCGACAACCTCTCGTTCATTTCCGACACCACAATCGTGGCCACGTCGACCCAAGGCTGTCAGCTCCGCGACAAGTTTCGCGCCAATCTGCTCATCGTTCTGCCCGCCGCCATACTGGTTCTCGCCGCTTATCTCTTCATCGGCTACCGCATGGACTTCTCCGCCGAGGCGCAATCGGTTGACTATCTCAAGGTGCTGCCCTATATAGTGGTGCTCGTCACGGCCTGCATGGGCATGAACGTCATGGCGGTACTCACGCTCGGCATTGTGCTCACCGGCGGCATCGGTTTGGCCGAAGGCACGTTCGACGTGTACGGATGGTTCGGTGCTATGGGCGAAGGCATAGCCGGCATGGGCGAACTGATGACCATAACGCTCATGGCCGGCGGACTGCTCGAACTGATAAAGACCAACGGCGGCATCGACTACATCATCGGTGTGCTCACGCGCCGCATCACTGGCAAACGGGGAGCCGAACTGAGCATAGCCGGACTTGTGGGTGTGATAGACATCTGCACCGCCAACAACACCGTGGCCATAATCACCGTGGGCGGAATAGTGAAGAAGATTGGCGACCACTTTGGCGTTGACAACAGGAAGTGCGCCAGTATTCTCGACACAATGTCGTGCTGCGTGCAGGGACTCATACCCTACGGAGCACAGATGCTCATGGCTGCAGGACTCGCATCGGTAAGTCCGATGAGCATAATTCCCTATCTGTATTACCCCATGGCCATAGGCGTGATGACCGTCCTGGCCATACTGTTGCGCTATCCGCGCCGTTTCTCTTGAGCCTATGGACGTGATGCAGCGAAACTTCTTCCGCCTGTTGCGCAGCGGAGCGTTTGGCGACACAGCCACAGTGGAACCTATGTCGCCGTGGAAGTGGCGTCGAGTATATCAGGCATCGCTCGTTCACGGTGTGGCAGCCCTTGTGGCCGACGGCATACGCAACCATTCCGGAGACTTCTTCATGCAACTGCCTGCTGATTTGGCGGCGTTGTGGAACAAGACCGTGAGCGACATTGAGGCCGACAACCGCAACTGCAACATCAGTGTGTCGGAACTGTTCGGCACTCTCGGCGGCAGCGAACACCTGCGCCCGATACTTCTGAAAGGGCAGGGACTGGCTTCGCTCTATCCCAATCCGCTCCACCGCACTTGCGGCGACATCGATTTCTTCTTCCCCTTTGAGGCTCAAGGGCGCAAAGCCGACGACTGGGCAAAGGCCAACGGCACCGACGCAAGTGTGTCGGACAAGGGTACGTGGCAGTATTCGTGGCACGGCACCATGGTGGAGCACCATCACCGTGCGCAGAGGCTTACCAATCCGCTGCTCAACCGCCGCTTGCAAGACATCATAAACAGCGAGATAAGGTGCTGTGACTCCGCTTTCGCCATTGTCAACGGCACGAAGATAGAGGTGGTTCCGCCCACACTCAACCTGCTGCTCATCATGTTGCGCACGGCACGCTACGTGATTAGCGAGGGCATCAGTCTGAAACAGATAGTTGACCTGGGCATATTCCTTCGCCGTATGGGCGCCAATGTAGACTATGTGAAGCTGCAAGACTGGCTGACCCGGCTCGGCATGGAGCGTATGGCGCGGCTCGAAAGGGCGTTGCTGGTGCATCTGCTGAAGTTCAGTGATGACGAAATACCGTTTGTGGAGCGTACAGACGATGAGGACACCAACCGGATAGAGGCCGATTTGTTCCGTCTCGACAGGGCGCACTCGGCTGAATGGTATTTCCAACAGGGCAAGAACATCTTTGTACACAACACCAATTCGGGCGCAATGATGTGGCACATCAACCACAGTGCCCGCTATTTCAGATACTATCCCAAGGAGACCGCCACCAATTTTGTGTCGCTCTTCCTCCATTCCATATCCCATATTGAGGAGTAGTCCGTGGGCTTGCCTCTGGCGTCTGTATCGTTTTTCCTATTGATAAATGACGTTCAAACGCTTTCAAAATGCCGTTTGAACGTGACTATTCAGCATTCTTGCACCTTGAAAGATTGCGTTTGAACACCATTATCCCCTTGCCGTTTCGTTGAAATATAGGCGGTGTTGGTTGAAAAATGTTGCTTTTGCTGACGAAAACGGCTATATTTGTGACCAAAACCGTGGCGTTAACGACACTTTTGTTACATGTCTACTGTCGTGGCAACGGCTTTTGCGAGGTATAAACACTACAAACAAAAATATTGGAGTTAGGATTATGAAGAAGAAACTGTTGACTCTATCGCTGGCTTGCCTGCCTTTTGCGGCGGCCAACGCCGACACCTATCCGTATCTCTCGTTTGAGACGCAGGATGGCACAACCCACTCTGTAAGTGTTGAGTCGCTTACAATCACATTCTCTGACGGCAAACTCTTGGCCTCCAACGGCACCGACAGCTACGAGATTAGCGTGGCCAGCTTGAGCCGTATGTATTTCTCGTCGGACGATCTCACCGCCATAAGCACCGTGAAGACCGGCGAAAGCTCCGGCGCGATGGAGGTGTATAGCCTCTCCGGCGTGAAGATAGGCACGTTCACCAGTGCCGAAGCCCTTCGCAGCGGCGTGAGTGCCGGAGTGTATATCGTGAAGAGCAATGGTAAAACCCTTAAAGTGGCAGTAAGATGAAAAAGGCATTTTCTTTGTTAGCGCTCGCCCTCATGTCGGCCAGTGCGGTATATTCGCAGACGCTCAATGTGGTTGTAGGCAATGTCACCTACACTTTGCCCTCGGCACAGGCCGGCGACATGACCTACAGCAACGGCGAGCAGCTCACCGTGATGGGCAAGACGCTCAGCGTGGGCGACATCTCCAAGATGTATGTGGACAACAGTGAGGTCACTGACAATGCCGTAAGCGTGGTCTACAACGGCACTTCGGCCTCGGTGACGGTGGCTGGAAACGTGGCGAAGTATGTTGAGGCCACTGTGGATGGCGCTCATGTGAGCATCACCCAAAGCTCCGACGTTAGCGACGACACTTGCGGCGAGATTACATATACGCTCAGCGGAACGTCAACCGACGGTGCGTTTGCGCTCAACGGTTCCTACAAAGCGTCGATTGAACTCAACGGCCTCACTCTGACCAACGCTTCCGGTGCCGCACTGGACATTCAGGACGGCAAACGCATTGACCTGAGCGTGAAGAAAGGCACAGTGAACACTCTCACCGACGCTGCGTCGGGCACTCAGAAGGGTTGCATCGTGTGCAAAGGTCACCTGGAGCTGAAGGGCAAGGGCACGCTCAATGTCTACGGCAACACGGCTCACGGCATCTACGCCAAGGAGTATGTGGAGATGAAAAACTGCACCGTCAACGTGCTTTCGGCTGTCAAGGACGGCATCAACTGCAACCAATACTTCCTTCTTGAGAGCGGCGAACTGAATGTTTCGGGCGTGGCCGACGACGGCGTGCAGGTTTCCTACAAGGACGACACCGACCGCGACGAGGAGGACACCGGTGCGCTCACCGTAGCTGGCGGAACGGTGAACATCAGCGTGACCGGCACTGCCACCAAGGGGCTCAAGGCCGAAGGCAACATGACCGTTACCGACGGCACCGTCACCATCACCACTTCCGGTGGCGGCGAGTGGGACTCTGACGACGCCAAGACCAAGGCTTCGAGCTGCATGAGTGCCGACGGCGCGATACAGATTGACGGCGGAACGCTCACACTCACAAGTTCCGGAGCAGGCGGCAAGGGCATCAACGGCGATAGTACGCTGGTGATCAACGGTGGCAACATCACCATCACCACCACTGGCGGAATGTATGCCTATGTGAACGGCAAGGAATATACCAACTATACTGGCAACACCGACAACCTCACCAGCGACCAGAAGTCGTCGGCCAAGGGCATGAAGATTGACGGCAACGTGACCATCAACGGCGGCACCATCAACGTGACCACCTCAAGCAACGGTGCTGAAGGCATTGAGAGCAAGGCGGAACTGACCATCAACGACGGCACAATCGTTGTCAATGCCTACGACGATGGCATCAACTCGTCCAGCCACATGTATATCAAGGGCGGCGACATCACCGTGGTGGCTTCAGACAACGACGGACTCGACTCCAACGGCAACATGTATATCAGCGGCGGAGTTATCCGTGCGTTCGGCACCACCTCGCCCGAGTGTGGCATCGACGCCAACGAGGAAGACGGCTATTCGGTGGTGTTCACCGGCGGCACACTGCTTGCCGTAGGCGGTGGCAACTCCGTGCCGAGCACTTCGGCTTCCACACAGCCCTATGTGAGCGGCTCAATGTCGGTCACTGCCGGCTCTGAGATAACTCTGAAGAGCGGCGACACCGTGCTCGCCACGTTCACCGTGCCCTCCAACTACAGCTCTTCGAGCCAAGGCGGCCAAGGTGGCGGTCCTGGAGGCCACTTCCCCGGTGGCGGCGGCAATCCCGGCGGTGGTGGCCAAGGCGGTCAGGGAGGCGGAAGCAGCTCTGTGCTCATCTCCTGCGCCGGACTCACTTCGGGCAGCAGCTACACCATGACCAGCGGTTCCTCTTCGTCAACCGTCACTGCGGTAGTCACCGGCAACAGCGGCGGCGGTGGTTTCAGACCCTGACCCTTTGCTCGCTTTACAGCGAAAGATATATAAAACAAGAACCCAAGAATGGTACGGCGATATCGTCGTACCATTTTTTTTGTAAGTGCTAAATGCAAATGAAGGATGTGCCTTCATTGCCCGCGCGTAGTAGGTGCTGCGTCCTCGCTGCACCATTAGCTCAAATCCAGCTAACTGGCTATTGATACAGGTTTTGAAGTTACCTTTTATACTAGGGCGCAGCGAGGACGCAGCGCCTACTACAGGCTTCCTTCGTTTGTTTTTATGCATCGTAAATATGCCACTTACGACTCGTAAATATACCGTTCACGCACCATAAATATCCCACCTACGAAACTAACCATGTCACTTACGAAAATAAGTATGCCATTTACGAGTCGTAAATGTGCCATTTACGACTCGTAAACGGCCTCTCTACGATCGTAAAGAGGCCGTTTACAGTCCGAAACTATATCACTTATTTTTGCTTACAGTATCGTTTTACAAAACATTCTACGGAAGATACTGTAAGCAAACAACTGTGTTTTGCTTACAGTTTTTCGACCCCTTTCGGCAGAGAGCCTGCTTGAGGGGCGAAAAACGTTGTTTGGGGAATAAAAAGTTGGGGTTTGTGGGGTCTTCTTAGACGTCGAAGACTTTCATTTCGTCGGCCAAAACCGTGTTGGGGAATACCTCGCGAGCCTCGTTGAGCAACACGGTCTCATCGTCGTAGCGCGCGGAGTAGTGGCCAAGCAGCAGCCGTCCAACTCCGGCTTCGCGCGCCACACGGGCGGCATCGGCTGCTGTGGAGTGGAAATATTTGCGGGCGTTGGCCTCGTTGTCCTTGCCGTAGGTGCTCTCGTGATACAGAAGTGACACGCCGAGAAGTTGCTCGTGCAGCTGTGGCATATAGGCTGTGTCACTGCAATAGGCATAGCTGCGCGCTGGGTCAGCCGGAGTGACGAGGCGCGAATTGGGCACCACAGTTCCGTCAGCTGTAGTCCAGTCCATACCATTCTTAATATTGTTTATCTGGCTCACCGGTATTTCCAGCGCGTCAATCATCTCCCGGCGTATGTGCGGCAGCGACGGTTTTTCGCGGAAAAGGAATCCGCAGCACGGCACACGGTGCTTCAGAGGTATGGTGGTGACGCTAAGGCTTCGGTCGTCGTATATCACACTCGCCTTAGTGGTGTCTATGGGATGGAAAACCACCTCGTAGTCAAATCCGCTGCAGAAGAATTTCAGTTGCGCGGCGAACATTTCGCTGAACACCGACGGCGCATAGACGTGGAGTGGAGCCGTGCGCCCGAGCATGCCGAAGGTGGAAATCATGCCGATAAGGCCAAAGCAGTGGTCGCCGTGCAGATGGGATATGAACACGTGGTTGAGACTGAGAAAACGCAGCCGGGAGCGACGCAACTGCATTTGGGTGCCTTCGCCACAGTCAACCATAAACAATTTGCCCCTCATCTCAACCACCTGCGACGATGCGTTGTGCTTCTGCGTGGGCAAGGCACTGCCACAACCGAGGATGTGAACTCTGAAATTCTCCATAAAAAACAATTATCGGGTAGTTCTGTATTCTGCTGCGGCGCTTATCACTTCACCGCACCGGTAGCGCCGGAAGCAAGGCGTCTGTATCCAACAGTGCCCCCGCTGTTGGAAAGCAGCAGCGAGTCGGGGCCGAGCGAACTAATAGTAAAAGTGTCGGAAGAAAGCAACAGTTTGCCGTTGCACAGTTTCCACGACGTGTAGGGATGCGGCTCTTTCACATTGCTGCGCACAGACCCGTCGGCCAGGAGTTCAAAGCTGCGGTCAAGACAGGTCCACTTGCCGAGCAGTGTGGTGATGTTCACAACGCTTGTGGCAGCAGGGTTGCCGTCGGCGTCAAGCGTAGGAACCACGGCCATGCGGTCGCCAGTGGACAGTCCGCCCTTGACATCGCCACGGGCTGCGGCCTCTTCGAGCGAATATATCACCGTGTCGCCACTGTCTGTAACGAGTTCCAGGGTGTTCATCATCGTGCCTTCACCACATTCTCCATATACGGTAGAGTCGTTGACTTCCTCGGTCAAGGTCGAAACATATTCCACATTCGCCTTGTTCTTTTTGCCTCCGCATCCGGCAATCATGAGGGATGCGAGCACAACTGCGGCAATACTAAGCTTCTTCATGTCGGTCTTTTATTCGTTATCGTGTTCCAAAGCCTTGGCTTCGTTCCACAGTTTGTCCATCTCGCCAAGCGTCATGTCCTTCAATGGTTTGCCCATCTTGATGCTGTGGGCCTCAATGTAGTTGAACCTACGGATAAACTTGCGGTTGGTTTTCTCCAACGCAGTGTCGGGATTGAGGTGGTAAAGGCGGCCAGCATTGATTACACTGAAAAGAAAGTCGCCCAGCTCCTCAAGCGAACGCTCCTTGTCTTCACGTGCAAGTTCCTGCTCCAGCTCGCCAAGCTCTTCCCTTACCTTGCTCCAGACGTCGCGCTTGTCCTCCCAGTCGAAGCCAACGTTGCGGGCTTTGTCCTGTATGCGGTAGGCCTTAATCAGCGACGGCAGAGCTTCGGGCACGCCGGCGAGCACGCTCTTGTTGCCGTCTTTCTCCTTCAGCTTTATCTGTTCCCAGTTCTCACTCACCTGTTGAGCCGTGGAAACACTGCTTGCTTCGCCCTCAGAAGCGTCTTCTCCATAGGGCAAAGGGCGAGGCTGGGCTGCGCCAACCTGTGAAGGATGATATACATGAGGATGTCTGAAGATAAGTTTGTCGGTAAGTTTGTCGCACACATCGGCTATGTCAAACTCACCATTCTCGCTGCCAATCTTAGCGTAGAAACAGATATGCAACAGCACATCACCAAGTTCTTTGCAAATGTTTGGCTGGTCGTTGTTCATAAGAGCGTCGCACAGTTCATAAGTCTCCTCGATTGTGTTCGGCCGCAGACTCTCGTTGGTCTGCTTTCTGTCCCACGGACACTTCTCGCGCAGTGTGTCTAGTACGTCAAGTAGTCTCCCGAAGGATGCCATCTTTTCCTGTTTTGTATGCATAATGGCTCATTTTAGTAATGCAAAAGTAGTCATTTCAGATGAAAATTGCTTAATTTTGCAGCGTTTTATGCTGATTTTGAGACAGAAAAGGTCATAAATAAAAAGAGAAAACATACAGAATGGAAATAGCAAGTAAGTATGATCCACAAGCCGTGGAGTCGAAATGGTATCAGTATTGGCTTGACAACAAACTGTTCAGCAGCAAGCCTGACGGTCGCGAACCATATACAATAGTCATTCCGCCGCCCAATGTGACAGGTGTGCTCCACATGGGTCATATGCTCAACAACACCATACAGGACATCCTGGTGCGCCGGGCACGCATGGAAGGTAAGAACGCCTGCTGGGTTCCGGGCACCGACCACGCTTCTATTGCCACTGAGGCAAAGGTGGTGAACAGACTGGCGCAGCAGGGCATAAAGAAGACTGACCTGACGCGTGAGGACTTCTTGAAGCACGCTTGGGACTGGACCAACGAGCACGGTGGCATCATCCTTAAACAGTTGCGCAAGCTCGGAGCCAGCTGCGACTGGGACCGCACTGCGTTTACCATGGACGAAACGCGCTCAAAGGGAGTGATTAAGGTGTTCTGCGACCTGTATCGCAAGGGACTTATCTACCGTGGCGCACGCATGGTGAACTGGGACCCGAAGGCTCAGACGGCTCTCTCCGACGAGGAGGTAATATATAAGGATGAACATTCCAAGCTGTATTACCTGCGCTACATGGTGGTTGAGGAGCCCGGCAAGTATGCTGTGGTGGCAACAACCCGTCCGGAGACAATCATGGGTGACACGGCCATGTGCATAAACCCCAACGACCCGAAGAACCAATGGCTCAAGGGCAAGCATGTGATTGTGCCGCTGGTGGGACGCGAGATACCTGTTATTGAGGACGACTACGTTGACATAGAGTTCGGTACTGGTTGCCTCAAGGTGACGCCTGCCCACGACATCAACGACCACGCCCTCGGACTGAAGCACCATCTCGAAACAATAGACATCTTCAACGACAACGGTACGATAAGCGATGCCGCCGGACTCTACGTGGGCATGGACCGCATGGACGTGCGCAAGCAGATAGAAGGCGACCTGAAGGATGCCGGACTGATGGAGAAGGTGGAGGACTATAATAATAAGGTAGGCTTCTCTGAGCGCACCAACGTGCCCATCGAGCCGAAATTGTCCACACAGTGGTTTCTGTCAATGCAGCACTTTGCCGACATAGCTCTGCCGCCTGTGATGAACGACGATATAATGTTCTATCCGCAGAAGTACAAGAACACCTATCGCCACTGGCTTGAGAACATCAAGGACTGGTGTATCAGCCGCCAGCTCTGGTGGGGACACCGCATACCGGCCTACTACTTTACCACTGCCGATGGCAAGAAGGCGTTTGTTGTAGCCGAGACTGCCGACGAGGCTTTGGCCGAGGCAAAGAAGCAAAACGCCGCACTCACCGCAGCTGACCTTGAGCAGGACAGCGACTGTCTCGACACTTGGTTCTCGTCGTGGCTGTGGCCTATATCGGTGTTCGACGGAGTTAACAATCCCGACAACGACGAAATCAAATACTATTATCCCACAAGCGACCTCGTTACCGGTCCGGACATCATCTTCTTCTGGGTTGCCCGAATGATAATGGCAGGCTACGAATATCGCGGAACAATGCCGTTCAAGCACGTTTACTTCACTGGTATCGTGCGCGACAAGCTCGGCCGCAAGATGTCAAAGAGTCTCGGCAACTCGCCAGACCCTCTGATGCTCATCGACAAGTATGGCGCCGACGGTGTGCGCATGGGCATGATGCTTTCCGCACCAGCCGGAAACGATATCCTGTTTGACGAGAGTTTGTGTGAACAGGGACGTAACTTCAACAACAAGATATGGAACGCGTTCCGCCTGGTGAAGGGTTGGCAGACCGCCGATGCACCGCAGCCGGAAACCAACGCCATCGCTATAAAGTGGTTTGAGGCCAAGTTGCGCCAGACAAACGCCGAAGTGGACGACATGTTCCGCAAGTACCGCATATCGGAAGCCCTCATGGCGGTGTACAAACTGTTCTGGGACGAGTTCTCAAGCTGGTATCTGGAGATGGTGAAGCCGGCATACGGCCAACCTATCGACAAGACTACCTACGAAGCAACGCTGAAGTTCTTCGAGACACTGCTCAAGATGCTGCATCCGTTCATGCCTTTCATCACCGAGGAGTTGTGGCAACACATCTATGACCGTGCCGACGGCGAGTCGATTATGCGCGACAAGTTGGAGACCGAAGCGCCAACTGACGACGACAAGAAGCTGATTGCCGACATTGAAAGCGTGAAGCAGATTGTGGCTGGAGTGCGCACCGTGCGCAACCAGAAGAGCATCGCCAACAAGGAGAAGCTTGAACTGCAGGCCATAGGCGGCAACGCTTTCAGTGCTTACGACTGCATTATCGTGAAGATGGCGAACGTGGACGAGGTGAAGACCGTGACCGAAAAGGATACTTCCGCAGCTACATTCATGGTGGGAACCTACGAGTTTGCCGTGCCATTGGGCAGCATGATCGACGTTGAAGCAGAGATTGCCAAGCAAGAGGCGCAGCTCAAACACCTCGAAGGCTTCCTCATGGGCATACAGAAGAAGCTGTCCAACGAGAAGTTTGTGGCCAATGCTCCCGAAGCCGTTGTGGCAATGGAGCGCAAGAAGCAGAGCGACAGCGAGGAGAAAATCGCCGCTCTCAAAGAGTCTCTCGCCGCATTGAAGAGCAAATAACAATCGGTTAAAACCGTAAAAAGAAAGTAGGAGGAAAGCGAAGTTGCTTTCTTCCTACTTTCTTTTTATACCTTTTACATCGCAAAGACGGGAATGTATCAACAAGATACCGCTTTCTTTTCACGTTCTTTTTATACCTCTATACCGCAGGAACGGGAATATATCAACAAAACACCGCTTCCTTCCACGTTCTGAAAGTCACGCAAGTTTGCCTTGCGCTTTTTGTTTTTACTTGGTATAGAAGTCTATCAAGCGGATGAGAGCCTGCTTGCACACGGCGCAGAACTCGGGTTCTTCGTTGGTCTTCATGCGGCAGTCTTTGGCACCGCGGAACACTCCTTTGCTCAGATAGCCGCCGCCTTCATACAGTCCGGCCTTGCCTTCCTTTATAAGATTGCCCCACTTCTGACTGAAATCATGCTTGGTGGTGAGGTTCTGTTCCCATGGTTCGGTGTCGGAATAGTACATCGGATCGGAGTCGCCATACTCATACTCGTCGCCAAGTCCGCCGAAACTGTGTCCGAACTCGTGCACTACAACAGGCCGGAAGTATTTTCCTTTGGTGTAAGACAGGTTGTAGGAGTTGTAGATGCCACCGCCGCCATACTTTTCCGTGTTTACCAATATAATAATGTGTTCGTATGGCGTACCTGCCAGCACGTCGTGGAGCTTTTTGAGATGCAGTGTGGTCAGATAGCGGTCACTGTAGAACGTGTCGAAATGCGAACCCAAGGCAGTTGACTTCCACACTCCGTTCTTCGGTTCGCTCGTTCCGCTGTCCACCGACGGACTTTTCACCGCCACGATATTGAACCTGTCCCTCATGCTTTTGAACGGTTCGTGGGCAAAGAGGGCATCGGTGGCTATACGTGCGTGGTTGAGAAAACTGTCCATCTCCGCCTCTGTGTATCCTTCAGCCACATAAGCTATGTGTATGCAGCGAGTGGTGTCGGCTGCCTTGTTGAGCGTTTCGTAGGGCATCACGTGGCTATCGCCGAGCCGTCGGATGAGTATGTCCTTAGGGTCAACGGTGTGCTTGAACGAGGCGATGGTGCGCCTGTGGTAGTCAATCAGTTCCACCTTTATATTTACAGTGCGCTTCGGGAACGGCACGAGGAATATGTTTTCAAACGATTTGCTTGTGGTTTTAGCCTCGTTGGTGGTGAGCCACTCCTGGAAAAGGGTAGAGAAGGAGTTGCGGTAAATGACCTTTCCGCTTGCGGCGTCACTCACTGTAATCTGTCCGTTGCCCTCAAGAGGCAGTTCTGCGAGGCGTTGGCGCTTGCCAAACCAGCGCGGCATCTTGCACAACTCGTCCACATGAATGCTCTTGGCGGTTCTGTCGCCGGAGAAAATGTAGTCAACGCGGAGCGTGCTGTCGGTGAAAAACTCGTCGAATGTCTGCGCCTTGCCGTTCATACAGAAGGCTGCGGCCATTATAATAAAGGTGAAAATCTTCTTCATACTTCCTTGATTAATGTCTTTATATAGTCCCGTTGCCAGTCGTTGATGTGGAGCTTCTGACCGTCATAAGCCATGATGTCTATGTCCATGCTTATTGTTCCATCACAGCTTCTGCCATGTTTGCGACCACACTGACGTTCAATGTCTTTCGTTGTCTTGGTAAGTTCTTCGAGCGAGAGGACAGTATTGCCGGAAAGCATCAGATTGCTGAACGTTCCCTTTGCTCCGTCCAAGGCCTCCGTTTGCAGCGTTTGGCTTTGGCGAATGTCTGTGACAATCTCCGCCAAAAGGCTCAACGCCTGGCTTATGTTGGCGTCCGGCTCATGGTTGGAACCGATGGCCAGTATCGTCTTGTGTACGGTTTGCATCATTGTAGAACCCACCTTAATTATTGCAAAAGTAACCATTCTGCACCTAAAACACGATGCTGTCCTGAATATTTTTGCAGAAAATGAAAGTAGGATAGGGGAGATGATACATTTGAAAGACATAATTTCCGCTCGTTTTCTATGTGTTTTTGCCTTGCAGAAAAGGCGTTTTTACCCATCAAATCAGCGCCTTTGTAAGTTATTGATGGCCAATGCGTTTCAAAAGTGGGCCATTTACGCCTCGTAAGTGGCCCAGTTACGGGTCGTAAATGGCCTAGTTACGGTGCGTAAGTGGCCTAGTTACGATGCGTAACAGGCATGGTTATGTTTCGCAAGAGACAAAACGGTCTGCAAAAAGCGTAAACCTTTGCGGTTTTTACTTGGCAACTTGTATGATTTATTGTTGGATTTTTATGTAGTTTTGCAAAATAGATATTACAAGCAACCGGAAAAACTACATCATGCAAACAGAAAACAAACCATTTCAAGCGGTAAACACTGGCTATACGACAAAGGAGGCTATAGACGAGGCGAAGCGGTGTCTGCACTGCAAAGTGCCGCAGTGTCGCAAGGGATGCCCAATAGAAAACGACATCCCCGACTTCGTAAACGCGCTCTCGATGGGCAACATCGGTATGGCCATGAGCATCATAAACGAAAAGAGCAACCTGCCAGCCATCTGCGGACGTGTGTGTCCTCACGAGAAACAGTGCCAGGGACATTGCGTGTTGGGCAAAAAAGGTGAACCGATTCAGATAGGTAAGTTGGAGCAATTCATCGCCGACTTTGACGCGAACATGGCTCTCATACGCGAAAAAATGCCGCAGAAGACCCGTGGAAAGATTGCCGTCATAGGTTCAGGCCCTGCTGGACTTACCGTAGCCGGCGACTTGGCGCGCAAGGGTTTTGCAGTAACCATCTTTGAGGGACAGGAAGAACCTGGCGGAGTGCTCATGTACGGCATTCCGGAATACCGACTGCCAAAGAGTGTTGTGCGCAAGGAAACCAGAAAGATTGAAGCCCTTGGGGTCAACTTCGTGCTTAACTGTCTCGTGGGGCGCAACAATATCACGGTGGATAGTCTGTTCCACGACGGCTACGACGCTATATTTATAGGTACAGGTACGGCCTTGCCACAAAATATGGACGGTGTTCCGGGAGCCAACCTGCGCGGTGTTAGCCAGTCAACCCACCTTCTCCACTGTGTGAACAGCTATAACGAAGGAGCTATGAGCCGAAGCATGGTGCCTCTGCAGGAAGGTGAAAGGGTAGGGGTGATTGGTGGAGGAAACGTAGCTATGGACGCTGCGCGCACAGCCATACGCCTTGGAGCCGACGTCACGGTGATCTACCGTAAGACTCAGGCCGACATGCCTGCTAATGAGAGCGAGTATGAAGAGGCAGTAAAGGAAGGCGTGAAGTTCCTGTGGCAAACCAATCCCACGGAGTTTGTAGACAACGGTCGCGGAAAGCTCCAGTCAGTACGTGTGACTACACCCGAAGGTGAAAAGGAATTGCCTTTCGACCGAATATTCCTGGCCATCGGTTCGCGTCCGGCCAACCGCATTGTGTCGACAACCGAAGGCATTGAGGTTGACGAAAAGGGCTATGTGAAAGTCAGCGACCGACCAATGGGCATGACAACACGCCGCGGTGTGTTTGCCGGAGGCGACGTGGTGCACCGTCCGCAAACGGTTGTGCTAGCCATGAAGGCCGCCAAGGAGGTGGCTTTGGGCATTGCGCAGTATGTGGATGCCATAAAGTTGCTTGAGGACTGCGGTCTTTCAGAAGGACAACTGCTTGAGGGCAAACGCTGACTGTAATCGTCCGCATTGCCGCTGTTGGCAGGCATTTTGGCAAAAAAGGTCATTAAAAATTTCGTTTACACCTTATTTATATTACCTTTGCATAGGAGATGGCGGTGCGACGGTAGGGCACACGTGTGTCTGAAATGTCGTCCACGCTTCTCCGTGCGAACCTTGCAGCGGCAAAACATATCAATTATTCATAAATAACAGTTTCAGTTAAACTATGAAAGATACTATATTAGTAACTGGAGGAACCGGATTTATCGGTTCTCATACCACCGTTGAGCTTCAAAATGCCGGCTACAACGTGGTGATAGTGGACAATCTGTCAAACTCACGCGCTGAAGTGGTTGACGGAATCGAAAAGATTACAGGCGTACGTCCAGCCTTTGAGAAGGTGGACTGCTGCGACAAAGCGGCTCTGGAGGCCGTTTTCGCCAAATATCCCGACATTACGGGAATCATACATTTTGCAGCTAGCAAGGCAGTAGGGGAAAGTGTGGAGAAGCCGCTGCTGTATTACCGCAACAATATCCTCAGTCTGGTGAATCTGCTGGAACTCATGCCGGTGCACAACGTAAAGGGCATCATCTTCTCTTCAAGCTGCACCGTGTACGGACAGCCCGATCCCGAAAACCTGCCCGTCACTGAAGACGCTCCAATCAAGCCTGCGGAAAGTCCATACGGCAACACAAAGCAGGTGAACGAGGAGATTATACGTGACGACATAAACAGTGGCGCACCGATAAAGGCCATTTTGCTCCGCTATTTCAACCCCATAGGTTCGCATCCCACAGCTATAATAGGCGAAATGCCCAACGGTGTACCTATGAACCTGATACCTTACGTCACGCAGACTGCCATGGGAATTAGGGAACAGCTGAAGATATTCGGCAACGACTACGACACTCCCGACGGCACATGCATACGCGACTATATCTATGTGGTAGACCTGGCTAAGGCTCACGTGAAGGCTATGGAGCGCGTGCTGCACTCTGACAGCGACAAACTGGAGGTGTTCAATGTCGGAACTGGTCATGGTGTGAGCACAAAGGAAGTGGTTGACGCATTTGAAAAGGCCACTGGTGTCAAGCTGAACTGGGCTTACGCTCCGCGTCGTGCCGGTGACATAGAGAAAGTGTGGGCAAATCCGGAAAAAGCCAATAAGGTGTTGGGATGGAAAGCCGAGACAAGTCTCGAAGACACGCTGAAGTCGGCTTGGAACTGGCAGAAGAAACTCCGCGAAGACGGAATCCAATAAGTTTTAGACAGGGATTATATACGCTTTGTCTGGAACAGACACAACTCCGGACAACAGCGTATAAAAGATAAAAACCGGTCGTTCATTTTTATTGTATGACCGTGTTTATTTTGTGTTTGTGTTGTTATTATCCTCCGATGCGAATCGGGGGATAATTATTTTGTAGCAGTTT